>JAGBLA010000104.1 GCA_017635675.1 Ruminiclostridium sp. | reverse complement strand
GTATTACCCTTTAGCGACTTCTGTCGCAGTCGCAGAGACAAAGGGGGCATAGAACAATGGCTGGAACAAAAGACCCACAAGGGCGCAAATGGTTGTTGACGATCAATAATCCGGCAGATAAAGGACAAGATCATCAACAAATCAAAAATACCTTAATGCTTTTTTCTTCGCTCGTTTACTATTGCATGGCAGACGAGCAGGGGCAAACTTACCATACCCACGTTTTTTTCACGCTAGACCACCCCATGCGCTTTTCGACAATCAAGAATCGCTTTCCAGAGGCACACCTCGATCGAGCGGAGGGAACGGCTGCGGAGTGCCGCGACTACGTTGCAAAGTCCGGCAAGTGGGAAAACGACGAAAAAGCCGATACCCGCATAGACGGCACATTTGAGGAATGGGGCGAGCTGCCCGACGAGCCGGGGCAGGGCGCGAGAACGGACATTGCCGCCGTCTATGAAATGATAGCGGATGGAAAGAGCAACGCGGAAATCATGCGAGAAAATCCAGACCTCGCCGCGCAAATCTCCCGCATGGACAAGATACGCCAAGACATACTTGAAGAACGCTATCGCACGACCTTTCGCAAGCTCACGGTTATTTACATTTTCGGGCCGACGGAAACAGGCAAGACACGCGGCGTTATGGAGCGTCACGGGTACGGTGATGTTTTCCGTATCACGGACTACGCTCACCCGTTCGACCGATACGCGCAAGAGCCTGTGATGTGCTTTGACGAGTTCCGCAGCAGCTTACCCATTGGGGATATGCTCAACTATCTGGATGGCTACCCGCTTTCGCTCCCTGCTCGGTACGCAAACCGCGTCGCTTGCTTTGAAACGGTCTACATCATCAGCAACATTGATCTCAAAGAGCAATATCCGAACGTGCAGGACAACGAGCCGAAAACTTGGCGGGCGTTTCTCCGGCGTATTCACAAGGTTATCGAGTACCACGCGGACGGAACGACCACCGACCACGGAAACGCAGCGGACTATGTTTTGCAGCCCGTGCCCGCTTGGGTGCGTGAGATCGACACCGAACAAGCCAAGCTCGACGAGCTGCCGTTATAGTTTAGGGGGTGAGTAAACCAACCGCTACCGTCAAAACTGAATATCTATCACATCTTATTGAGCAATTCGGCTATATGCTTTCTGTAGACGATATTTGCGCAATCTTAGGCGTTTCTCGCCCGACTGTTGACAGAATGATAGAGCGGGGCGAGCTTCCGGCGGCGAAGATCGGCAATAGAGCCAGAGTTGCAACGAGTGATTTTGTGAATTGGTGGGACGCCCGTGTTGCGGCGCAGCAGGGCGAACAAATCAAAGGGTGCTTACGGAGGTAGGCACCCTTTGAATGTGTAGCTTCAAAAATCCTTTAGGTCGGCAAAGTCGCGCTTGATGTGCCGATTCTCGACCATATCCAGATGCGCGTATATCTCCATTGTCGTGCGGATGCTGGAATGTCCGATGCTCTTTGAGAATGTCGCAAGGTCAAAATCGGCGTCGTTCTTATGATGCAGATAATAATGCGTGACATAGGTATGCCGGAGGCCGTGGACGGTAACGTGGTGCTTTAGGGCGATTGCCTTACAAATCTTGTGGTGCGTCTGGCTGGTGCTGCTGTGGTCGCTGCTCGCATACGGAAACGTGGTAGCGCCGCAGATATATTTATGCTCGCGCAGAATGGCGGCGTACACTTCCTTGATGCGCTGCTTCTCTTGCTTTAACGCGGTGGCGCTGTATTGACGCTCGGCCTCGCGCAGCTCGTCGGTTTTCCTCTGCTCAATTAAGGCGGTTTGCGCGTCGTAAATCTCGCGGAGCTTTGTCAAATCCTCGACGGCTTGCTTGTTGAGGACGATCAACCGCTCCCCTGCCTCGGTTTTCGCGCTGTCTTGGAATAGCTTGCCCTCGCTCGCATAGACCATGTTCTTGTCGATCATCAGCGTCTTGCTGTAATCGTCGTAGTCCTCCCATGTCAGCGCCAGCGCCTCGCCCAGCCGCAAGCCGGTATGCACAAGGAAAAGCAGCCGATATGCGGAGGGGTGTACCATCAGCGTTTGCCCCGCGTACTTGGTGTATTTCTGCGGCGTGTAGGTGCGGACACATTCGGCCTCATAAGCCGCAAGCTCTGGGGCGCGCAGCCAATTATCTTTGGCGTGGCGGTCTTGGTCTTGCTTCTTGGCGCGCGGGATGGTAACATCAAAGACGGGAACGGCGTCAATCAAATGGTTCGCCGCCGCCTTTTTCAAGACGCTGCCGACAACGATTTTTGACTTTTCAAGGATGCTCTGCGAATAACCGTCCGCAGCGAGGGCGTTTATCATGCTTTGCACCATATCGCTGTCAATGTCGCTTAGTCTAACATCACCCAAAAACGGTTTTGTGCGCTCCACGTTGCAAACAAGGGTGTCATAGGATTTCGGCTTTAGGTTCTGTTTCTTCTTTTCTTCAAGGAAAATATCGGCGTATGCGCCATACTTGACGCCGCTCTTGGCAAATTCCTTTGCCTTGCCGTCGTTAGCGACAATATCCCGCAAAAAAGCCTTTGCCTCCCGCTCGGTCGGGAAAAATCGCGTGATGGCTTTCCCGTTGAGTTTGATATGCGCCCGCCATTTGCTTTTGCGGTTGGGGTTCTTATCATCGTAGGTGACGGTTCCCGTCCCTTTTTTTCTCCTGTCGCTGCTCGCCATAAAGCACACTTCCTTTCTTGCCAACACCATACAGCAGAGACACGAAAAAGTCAACAGATTGTTACTCTATTGTTTTTCTATCTTGTTGAAAATGCTTTGAAATCGTTTGATTTGCTTTCAAGTTTGCAAATACGTTGAATTGATACAAACCGCATAAATAAAGGGGTTTAGCGGTATTATCGGGAAAGCACAAAAGATGAAACGAAAAATTCCCAAGCCGTTAAGGCGGGTTC
>JAGBLA010000103.1 GCA_017635675.1 Ruminiclostridium sp. | reverse complement strand
CCGGACTTATGCCGCTTATGAAGATAGTTCGCATGATGTGTGAGACTCCGCGCATTATTCTCGGCATTGAGGGCGGTTTGATAGAGCAGGGCGCAGTCGCAGATATAGCGATAGTCGATCTTAACAAGAAATGGACAGTCATTCCCGAAAAGCTCCATTCCAAATCAAAGAACACCTGCTTCAAGGGTATGATGTTCAAAGGCAAAACAAAATACACTATCGTAAACGGAAATGTTGTTTACGAAGACGACTACGAATAAACGGAGGATAACACTATGTCACTGGACAGACTCATTACAGCTATTGCGGCAAAGCAGAATCCCACGGTTGCGGGGCTTGACCCGAAGCTTGAATACGTTCCGGACTTCATCAAGTGCAAGGCTTTCGAGAAGCACGGCGAGACACTCAAAGGCGCCGCAAAGGCGATACTCGAATACAACAAGGGACTTATAGACGCGCTGTGCGGTATCGTTCCGGCAGTGAAGCCACAGGCGGCGTACTACGAAATGTACGGCTATCAGGGAATGAAGACCCTGTACAAGACACAGGAATATGCACGCTCAAAGGGTATGTTCGTCATAACCGACGGCAAGCGCAACGACATAGGCTCCACAATGGAAGCCTATGCGACTGCGCATCTCGGCAAGGTGAAAGTCGGCAGCGAGGAATTTGAGCCTTTCCTCGGTGACGCGCTCACTGTGAACGGCTACCTCGGAACCGATGGTATCAAGCCGCTTATAGATATCTGCAACACCTACGACAAGGGCATTTTCGTCCTTGCGAAAACATCGAATCCCTCCTCCGGAGAATTGCAGGACAAGAAGATAAACAGCATTCCGATCTATGAGCAGATGGCAAAGATGAGCACTATCTGGGGTAAAGAGCTTACGGGCAAGTACGGCTACTGCGGCGTTGGTATAGTTGCCGGGGCTACATATCCCGAGCAGATCGCAGAGCTGCGGAAGAAGTTCCCGAAGCTGTTCTTCCTCATTCCGGGTTACGGTGCGCAGGGTGCTTCCGCGCAGGATATATCCGCAGCTTTCGATAAGAACGGTCTCGGCGGTATCGTCAACAGTTCACGCGGTATCATGTGCGCTTACAAGAAAGAGGGCTGCGATGAGACTGATTACGCGGGTGCGGCATACAGAGAAGCCGTCCGCATGAGAGACGAGATAATGTCATACGTCGGAGAGATAAAGCTGCCGAAACCGAGAGCGCCGCGTAAAAAGTCTGAATAAGACACGTTTTAAATTAAGTCGATGTGCGGATAAATACAGAATACAATTGTGCAGACCAAAACCAAGGAGGTCATAACATTGCTTACAGACTACAAGAAAGCATACCTCATTCTCGCGGACGGGACTGTCTTTGAGGGCAAGTCTTTCGGTGCGGAAGGCTCGGTCATCGGCGAGATAGTCTTTACAACGGCTATGGTAGGCTATCAGGAGACCCTTACCGACCCCAGCTACTGCGGTCAGATCGTAACGCAGACATTCCCGCTGATAGGAAACTACGGCATCAACGACGAGGACTATGAATCCGGCGGCAGCGTCGTAAGCGGATACATTGTCCGGGAGTGGTGCGAAGAACCGTCGAATTTCCGGTACCGTCATACTACGGTCAACGATTTTCTGAAGCAATACGGCATCATCGGTCTGTATGATATCGACACCCGCCGCCTTACCCGTATTATCCGCGAAAGCGGCGTTATGAACGGAATGATAACCAACGTTCCCGACTTCGACAAAGAGAAATGTCTTGCGGATATCCGCGCGTACAGCGTTGGAAGCGTTGTCCCGAAGGTAAGCGTGAAAACTCCGGAGGAATACAAAACCGACGGTGCAAAGTACAAGGTGGCGCTGATAGACTACGGCTATAAGCACAACATAAGGCGCGAGCTGCTCAAACGTGGATGTGATGTGACAGTGTTCCCGTACAATGTTACAGCGGACGAGATTCGCGCTTTCAAGCCCGACGGGATTATGCTTTCCAACGGACCGGGAGACCCTGCGGACAACACCGCGTCGATAGCCACGCTGCGGGAACTGATACCCGATAAGATACCCACTTTCGGTATCTGTCTCGGTCACCAGCTTTTAGCGCTTGCAAACGGCGCTTCCACCGTTAAGATGAAATACGGTCACCGCGGCGGCAATCAGCCGGTCACCGACCTTGAGCTTGACAGAACATTCATAACCTCGCAGAACCACGGCTACGCGGTAGTTGCGGACAGCATACCCGAAAGCGCAGGAAAACTGTCCCACGTCAACGCGAATGACAAGACCTGCGAGGGT
>JAGBLA010000102.1 GCA_017635675.1 Ruminiclostridium sp. | reverse complement strand
TTTAACCCGGTGATCTCATCGTAAGTATCCCAGAACGGGACGATAAGATCTATCAGAGTCTTGCTTTCTGCTGTGTAGAAGCCGTCAAAATCCCAGAAGAAAATGGAGTCATCGGCAAAGTTGATCGTTGCCATATAGCCGTTCTCTCTTGTGAGGGTAACGGTATCGCCGTCTTTTTCCACCTTAAGACCGTAGGTCTCGTGATGGTTCATTTGCATCAGCCCTATCAGGTACTGTACCATGTCGTCGATCTCCATATAAGGAACATCGTTGACTCCGTTCATGAAGTAAAGCTTTGTCTTTTGTTTCTGATCGCTGTATGCAAAGAAATAAGTGTTTACGCTCTTGCTTGCGACCTTGTAGGTCTTTTCGGCTGTTGCTGCCGCGGTAACAGATGTGCCGTCCGCAGACGCGATCACCTGTGTTCCTGCTGATGCGGTGAGTATCATCGCACTTGCAAGCACGGCGCTGATCGTTCTTTTGAGTTTTTTGTTCATGGATCGAGTTCCTTCCTTTACTTAGTGATTTTGCCGTATAAGCATATCTTTGTAATATGCATATATAAATTATAACATATTGATAATTTTTGAACAACTTGTTTTATTATATTTTGTAAAAAATGACGGCGATTTTCGTTAATATTCACAACATATTGTGCGGGAGACTAAGGCGGTTGCTTTTTTGGGGGGACTGTGCTATAATTGTTACGGCGGTGTAAACATCTGTGAGATTTTCCATGCCGCCTTCGTAAATACAGGCGAATAATCAAACAGAAAGCGAAGAAAACAAAATGCCCTTATCCGGAACGAAACCCATAAAAGACTCTGCCGAAAAGAAGTACAGCAAAAAGCTCAGATTAAAAAAACGGCTCCTGCGTCTTATCATGCTCGCAGGGCTTATCGTGAGCGTCATTATGACAATCGATGCGCTTATGAATAGGTTTGGGGAGAATACGAAGCCGCAGATAAGCCGTGCTATCGTACAGGTCTCCAAACTTCTGCCGCAGCTTGAAAGCAACGAGAACGCGGTGCGCGAGGTCTATGAACAGATGCTCAGGAGCAGACAGGCGATACTCGGAGATGATGCCGGTATGCTGAGCGGAGATATCGACGAGCTGCTCTCCGGCTCGCTCTCCTGGATGGAGCGCATAACAAAAATAAAGGTCGGACGCGACGGGTATGTTTTTGTGGTGTCGAAGAAGGACGGTACGGTCATTGCTCACCCCGACAGCGGAAAGGTCGGACGCAGAGTGACCGCGGGCGGCGAAGCCAAGGAATTTGTTGATTCTGACGATACACAGAACGCAGATAAATTCGCGGATATCTCTGTCGAGAGCATTGATCCCGATGTTTCACCGGAAGAGCTTGACATTTCCTGTCGTATAATCATACCGTACGGAGAGGACGGTATGCTCGATCCGAAGGATATAAACGATATTACCATAGGTTCGGTGGCTTCATACAAGGATACATACATAATCTGCGGCATAGGCTTTTTGGAAATGTTCGGTTATATGGCCGGCGGTCTTGCGATCGTGCTTGTTCCGCTCGTGCTTATATGGGTGTTTGTAAGGTATGTGTGTTTCCATTTTGACGGCAGAAGTGAAAGTGCAAAAGCGCTTCGGCCGAAGCTTTTTGCTTATTCGGTCATTCTTTCGGCGCTGATCCTCGGTATGTCATGGTATATGCAGGAGCTGACGGAAATGACCGAAGACCTCAAGACAATGGAGAAGCACGCGCACGTTGCTGTTGATACCCTCAATACATACGCGGAGATCCGCGGCAGCCTGAACGAATGGCTCGATGAACAATACCTTATACAGTGCAAAATAGCGGCAAGTTTCATGTCGCTTGTGGACAGGGATATACTCACAAGGGAAGACGTCGGTGAGCTCGCGGAGCTTCTTGATGTCAAGTACGTATATCTTTTCGACAAGAACGGTAAGGTCGTCGTCACAAATTCGCCCTACGATCATTTGGAGCTGAGCACCGACAAGGAGTCTCAGTCGTATGCGTTCCGACCGCTGCTCGACGGTGCTGATCATGTTATACAGGAACCGCTGAAAAACGATGTTTTCGGCGATTATATGCAGTATATCGGAGTAAGTCTTCGTGACGGGAACGATCTTTGCGACGGATTTGTGCAGATAGGTGTGGATCCCTCGCTGCGCGACCGCCTTATAGAACCGCTGAATGTTGATACCGTACTGTCAAACCTTATCATAGGTCTGCCGAAGCATGCGGTGGCTATCGACAAGGAAACATTAAGTATAGCCGCGACCACAGGCATAGGCCACAAGGGTCAGCTTATGGAGGAGCTCGGTATCACAGGTGACGAGCTGACCGCTAATTTCAGCGGGTTCCTCTGGATAGACGGCACCGAATACTATGCCGGATTCAGCGAGTCTTCGGATCTGTATCTTGTTCCGATAGTTCCGCGGATAAGGACGGCATCGGCGTTCCTGACATCGCTGAAACTGGCGGGAATATCGTTTGTTACTCTTATACTGATCATTTTCGCGGCGCTTCACCGATATGACAGCAGTGTGGTGGCTGCTGCGGAGGCTTTGAGACCGGAGGATGACGCTGAGAGCGGGAAAGAAACGAATGATAAGCTTGACGCCGATGACGAGATCGACGAAGAGTACGGACTTTTCTCCGGCTTTTCCAAGCTGATAAAGGTGCAGGATAAGAAATTCTTCGACGAGCGCTGGAACGTGAACTCGTCAAAGGACGAACGTTCGCCCGAAGTCAGAATACGGAAAGTTATATACAGGGTGCTGCTGGTGTTCTGCGTTTTAAATCTGATACCGGTGATATGGTTCGGCATTTTCGGGAACAATGATACGGATAAGCTCACAGGACTTGCTTATGTCATAATGGGCAGATGGGAAAAGGGCTTAAATATTTTCGCGGTATCGTCCTGCGTATTCCTTCTTTTCGTACTGTATGTGCTGATAGTACTTGCCAACAGGATACTGTACCACATAGCGAGGATATCGGATATGCGGGTGGAGACTATATGTCTGCTGCTGCGAAGCTCGCTGAAATACATCTGCGCGATAGTATTCATCTATTTCGGGCTTTCACAGTTCGGTATCGCTACACAGACACTGCTTGCGTCGGCAGGTATTCTCTCGCTTGTGATAGGTCTCGGAGCCAAGGATCTCGTAAACGATGTCATAGCAGGATTTTTCATTATTTTCGAGGGAACGTTCAAGGTCGGTGATTTCGTTTATATCGGAAACTTTTACGGTACGGTCACACAGATAGGGATAAGAACTACACGGGTGACATTCTTCTCCGAGACGAAGATATTCAACAATTCCTCGATACGGGATATTATCAACTCAAACGGGAATGTGTCAAGAACAGTTCTGCTTATACCGGTATCGTACAAGCAGGATCTTCTCGCTCTGGAGGAAGTGTTCGCAAAGGAGCTGCCCCCGCTGTTCAAAACTATCCCGGGACTTGTCAAACCGCCGAGATATCAGGGTATCCAGGAGATGAATGACACAGGCGTTGCCGTGCGTATAGCGCTTTTCTCCGTGCCGTACATGAGGGGCAGAGCACAGCGTGCCATGATGCGTGAGCTCAAGCTTATATTGGAAAGATACGGCATTGAAACGCCGTACCGCAGTGTCATTATTCATCAGGCGCCTGAGACCAATTTTATGACCGGGGACGAGACATCGGACGAAAAAACAGAATAAAAAAAGCCCGCCTCAAATGCTGATACCCGACAGCGCCGGAAACGTCATTATCGCTGCCGGATCATGCATTTATTGACTTTGACGTATGGACATGAAATAAGGGAACCTCTAAAAACCCATTTGAGAGAAAAAGAACTGCTTGCACCAACTGCTTCGTCAAGTCTCCTCACCTTGCGTCAGCAAGCTTTCGGAGCCTTTCCTTGCATTTGGCGCAATCATTTCATTTTCTCTATTCAAAGCGGTTTTTAGAGGTACCCATAATATAAACAACTTATAATGATCTCGGAGGGGAATATGACTGTAATTGTTACCGGAGGAGCCGGATTCATAGGCTCGAATTTCATATTTCATCTGCTTGGCGCATATCCGGATTATCGGGTGGTATGCCTTGACAAGCTCACATACGCGGGAAATCTTTCCACGCTGAAAAGCGTGATGAACAAACCGTCTTTCCGCTTCGCAAAGCTGGATATATGCGACCGCGAGGGCGTTTACAGGCTCTTTGAGGAGGAGAGACCCGATATCGTGGTGAATTTCGCCGCGGAATCACACGTTGACCGCAGCATCGAAGATCCCGAGATATTCCTGAAAACAAACATCATCGGTACGGCGGTGCTTATGGACGCCTGCCGAAAATACGGCATCACGCGATACCACCAGGTGAGCACGGACGAGGTATATGGAGATCTGCCGCTTGACAGACCTGATCTGTTCTTCACAGAGGAGACACCCATACATACAAGCTCACCGTACAGCTCCTCAAAAGCCGCCGCCGACCTGTTGGCGCTGGCGTATCACCGCACCTACGGACTTCCCGTTACCATAAGCCGCTGCTCGAACAATTACGGACCCTATCACTTCCCGGAAAAGCTGATACCGCTTATGATAGCCAACTGTCTCGGCGACAAGCCCCTTCCTGTTTACGGCGAGGGCAAGAACGTGCGGGACTGGCTCTATGTGGAGGATCACTGCAAGGCGATAGACCTTATCATTCACAAGGGGCGCGTCGGGGAGGTCTATAACGTGGGCGGACACAATGAAATGGCGAACATCGACATTGTAAAGCTTATATGCCGGGAGCTCGGCAAGCCCGAGTCCCTCATTACCTACGTTGCCGACAGAAAGGGTCACGATATGCGCTACGCTATCGACCCCACAAAGATACACGACGAGCTCGGCTGGCTTCCCGAGACGAAATTCTCCGACGGTATAAAGAAGACCATAAAATGGTACCTCGACAATAAGCCGTGGTGGGAGGAGATAATAAGCGGCGAGTATCGGGATTACTACGAGAAAATGTACGGCGGCAGGTGATATACAGTCACAATAAGTCCCGCGGACCCAGTGTCACGAATCTGCGGGGTATAACACAGTATCCGCGTTTTGTAAAGAAGCGGATCATTGTCGGCGGTTATATGACAGATTATCTTCTTGACAAGCACGATCCGATTTGATAAAATAATTATTATACAGTTTGTTAAGTCCGGTATAGGGGAGGATGATGATATGACAGTATATGATATCAGCGACGGAAGAATCAAAGTATTCTTTGACAGAATACCTGACGAGGAAATACGTTGGGCTATGAAACATTCCGGCTTTATATGGAATAAGAACGGGCGGTTCTGGCATGCGGAGTACAGCGAAGAGCGTGAGGCGCTTATGTCCGTTCTTCTGTACGGAAAAAAAGTCAGGAAAATGCGAAGTATAGCGGAAGTCGCAGGCAAGTACCGACATATTTGCTGGTATCCGTCTGCCGGAATGGATTTTGGGGGATTGTATTTTTTATCGGAAGAGTATTATAAGTACAATAATGTTCCTCTTGATGACGGACAGATGCTTCCCGATCTGTTTATTTTTACCGATGTTTCACCATGCGTGCCTATGAATGAACCTGAGAAAAGCGGTGCCGGGATGGAAGAACTGAAATCCGGTAAAACCAACTTACGTTACCCGCTCCGTGATTTGATTTGTGATTACACCGTAAAAGCGATCAGCGTCGAAAAACTCAAAGATATATCGGACATGATAGATAGTAGTTTCTGCGCTTTTTCTGAGCATGAGAGCTATAAGGGCAAGGCGTATTATATCAAAGCGGTTTTTCATAAGTGGTCCAAGTTTGAAAAAACAGTCCATTTCATCTATGCTTTCGGCGAGAATACCTTGTTTGCCCGTGATGTTTTGCTCAAAGAGCACATTCCTGTGGAATATGCCATACAGGTACGTTACGGGAATGCTTTCGGCGGCTCGTATCTCCGCGGAGACTGGTACAAGCACATAACCGGCGAGCTTGGCTGTAAATACTTTATCTCAAACCGCGGTTATATGGAATGTGACGATTTTTTTGACCGTGAACGTACTGCTGAGTTTTTTTCGGGTCACGGTTTAATAGCTCCGCGATACAGCGAGCTCTATTCTATAGACGGGTCGAAGTGGTCGGACTACGGTGATGTCGTCTGGTACAAACTCGATCATTCCACACCGTGAATAAAATAAAGACAGATCCAGGCAATAACGGCTCCGATCTGTTTGTTTTCCGGGAAGGCGGATCTCCTCTTATCTCCGATATAGGTTGACACAAATGCGAATATGTGATATTATAAAGTATTACGAACAATGCGGGAGGCTCGGAAAATGTCAACACAAAGCTCTGTAAAGGATCGCGCGGACGACAGGATAGAAGAACCGAAACAATACAATGTAATAATGCTCAACGACGATTTCACGACAATGGAGTTTGTGGTCGGCGTGCTGAAGGATATTTTTCACAAGGACAGTGCCACGGCGGAGAAGCTCATGCTGCAGGTGCATAACAGCGGCAGGGCAGTCATCGGAAAATACCCCTATGACATAGCGGTGACACGGGTGAAGAAGGCTCTTGCTCGGGCATCGGAGCAGGGATTTCCGTTCAGAATGACGGTGGAGGAGGCGTGAGCATGGTAATATCGGGAGAAGCCGTAAGAGTTATTGAAGCAGTCATAGCTTATGCAAAGGAAAAGCGCCGCGAGTATGTCACGCCTGAGATGCTCCTGCTGAAAATTATAAACGCCGATGATACTTATATGTTGGCGTTCCGTATGTGCGGCGGAGACGACAAGGCTCTTGAACGGGACGTTGAGGATTATGTGAATGAGTATATCGATGAATCGGAAACAGGTGAGCCTGAATTTTCCGAAGGCATAAACGAGGTGTTCGCCGTCGCGGCGCGAAGTGCGATGAACAGCTCGAAAGAAATGATAGAGATACCTCATCTGCTGCATGGGATATGCTCGCAGAAAAACAGCTACGCGTCGTATTTCCTTGAACGGCAGGGGATAAGGGAGGCTGACCTTCTGCGGGATATCGCAAGTGTCGGAGACAGTAACGATGAGGAGGACGACGATATATCCGACGGAGGGACAGATCATGATGACGACGAGAGCGGCAATACAGAAACGGAACGCGGTAAAAGCCGCGACGGACAGGGCAGTGAGCTTTTCGCGCCGTGTCTCAACGATACGCTCAAGGACGCTGACCCGCTTATCGGACGGGAATACGAGACAGACCGCACTATACAGATACTCTGCCGCAGGGACAAGAACAACCCGCTGCACATAGGTGAACCGGGAGTCGGCAAGACCGCAATAACCTACGGGCTGGTGGAGATGATACGAAGCGGCAGCGTTCCCGAGCCGCTTAAAGGCGCGAAGATATATGCGCTTGACCTTGGCGGTATGCTTGCGGGGACACGTTACAGGGGCGATTTTGAGAAGCGATTCAAGAAAGTCCTTGCCGACATCGGCAGGGAAGACAAGCCCATAATCTATATCGACGAGATACACAATCTCGCGGGGGCGGGAGCTGTGGGTGAAAGCTCGTTTGACGCGTCCAATCTGCTGAAACCATATCTTGCGGACGGGCATATCCGCTTCATCGGTGCTACCACATTTGAGGAGTACAAGCGCTATTTCGAGAAGAACAAGAGCCTTGTACGCCGCTTTCAGAACGTGGAGATAAAGGAGCCAACAGAGGACGAGGCGGTGAAGATACTGCAAGGGCTGAAACCGCGCTATGAGAAGTTCCACGGGGTGACGTACTCCGACGATGTGATAGAATACGCAGTGAAAATGAGCTCAAAGCATATACACGAGCGTTTCCTTCCGGACAAGGCGATAGACCTTATCGACGAAGCGGGCTCGTACAGAAAGCTTCACCCAGGTGAAGACGGAAGTATGACGGTGGATAAGCCTGTGATAAATGAGGTGCTCACCAAGATATGCCGTGTGCCGGTGGAGACGGTCGAGACCGAGGAGGTATCCGAGCTTGCGGCGCTTGAGGAAAACATGAAAGCACGTATTTTCGGACAGGACGAGGCTGTGTCACAGGTGGTGAACGCCGTGAAGTTCTCAAAGGCGGGACTGCTGGAGGAGAACAAACCGCTGGCGAGCCTTCTGTTCGTGGGACCTACGGGCGTAGGCAAGACCGAGATAGCAAAGTGCCTTGCGGAGCTGCTGGGTGTTAAGCTCGTGCGGTTCGATATGAGTGAGTACAGCGAAAAACACTCAATTGCAAAGCTTATCGGCTCACCGGCAGGATATGTCGGCTATGAGGACGGCGGACTTCTCACCGAGGCGATAAGAAAGAACCCGTCGGCAGTGCTGCTTCTGGACGAGATAGAAAAAGCCGACCCGGGAATTTACAACATTCTGCTTCAGATAATGGATTATGCGACACTTACGGACAATCAGGGTCGTAAGGCGGATTTCAGAAATGTGGCGCTGATAATGACCTCCAACGCGGGAGCTTCGCTGCTCGGAAAGAGCGCACTGGGCTTCGGCAGTCCCGAAATAAACGCGGGGGCGATAGACGATGCCGTCAAGCGGACATTCCAGCCCGAGTTCCGCAACCGCCTGAACCGCATTATTCGGTTCAACGGCATGAACGATGATATGGCAGCACGGATAGTTGACAAGAAACTCGGGGAGCTTGCCAAGCAGCTTGCCGCTAAGGATATCGAGTTCACGGCAGACGACAGCGCGAAAGCTCTTATCCGCAAAAAAGGCATAAGCCGTGAGTTCGGAGCGCGTGAGACAGACCGCGTGCTCGGCAACGAGGTAAAACCGCTGTTCGTTGATGAGATATTGTTCGGGACGCTGAAAAACGGCGGCAGGCTGATGCTTTCCGCGAACGGCGAAAGCTTTGAGATAAAAGCGTCACGGAAGGAGTGACGGTAATGCCTGTATTTCGTCTAAGAAAGGGCATTGTAGGATTCCCGGATCCGCGGCTTGCGGAGGAGGACGGGCTTCTGGCGGTAGGCGGCGACCTGTCGGTGGATATGCTGCTCCTCGCGTACAGCAACGGCATTTTTCCGTGGTTCAACAAGGGAGACCCCGTGCTGTGGTGGTGTCCTCATGAGCGGTTCATCATACGTCCTCAAAACATTCACATTTCAAAGAATATGCGTCAGTTCATGCGTAACCATGATACGCGAATACTGCTGAACCGCGACTTCGCATACACTATTCACCGCTGCCGCGTCAAGCGGGAATTCAACGAGGGTACATGGATAACCGACGAAATGGAGCTGGCTTATACCGCGCTGCACCGTGCGGGATACGCGGCAAGCGTGGAAGCCTACATCGACGGTGAGCGCGCGGGCGGATTGTACGGGGTATGTCTCGGGCGCAATTTCTTCGGTGAGAGTATGTACACGGATATCGAGAACGGTTCAAAGGTGGCGCTGATACACCTGGCGCAGATGCTTGCGGAGAAGGGAGCGGGAATGATAGACTGTCAGTTCCGCACAGAGCATCTTGCGCGTATGGGCGGGGAAACTATCAGCTATGACGAGTACATGAAGCTGATAAAAGAACCGCAAAACTAAAGGGAACCTCTAAAAGGAGCGATACTATGACTTTGGGAGATATTTCCGACAAATTCGGACTTACAGACAATGAACGCGCATCGTTCGCCGAATACGCGGCAAATCGTTTTGCCAATGCCGTAAAGCTCGGGGAGCCGGACACGGGATTTCTTGAAACATGGGAGAAAACTATACAATATGCTGCGATCTTCGGCGCGGACAAGGCGATAAATACCAGAGTATGTCCGAACCGTCCTGTGGAGTTCAATTCTCCCGAGACTCTTAAAATTGAGATGTACAGCTCTATCGCAGGAAAGATACCTGTGATTTATGTGCGGGACACGGCGGATTTCGAGCAGCTCGTGACAAATGTCGCGTACAAGGGCGTGCGCCCCGACAACATTTCAACCACGGGAGCATCGTTCCTTTCGGGTAAGACTACCCGTTTCATCATTCTATCCGCAAAGCCGTACAGCAATGTCCCCGCCGCGGAGCTGGGACTTCCCGATGAGAAGGAATGGGAGGAGACCTCACTGCTGCTGCGGCGCGGACACGAGTGTACCCATTATTTCACCAAGCAGACCTACGGGATAACGAACAATATCCTGCATGATGAGGTCATGGCGGATTTCATGGGTATTTTTGAAGCGTTCGGGTTCTATAAGGCAGAATGGTTCCTGCGATTTATGGGCATTATAAAAGGCAGCGGCGCGCGGTTCATTTTCTATACGAAGGATCTTTCGGAAAATGTCAGGAGCGCAGCCGCGGAGCTCGCCTCACAGGCGGCTTACGGGCTGGAAAAATGGTCTCGGACAGACGTGTTCAGGGCAATGAGCCCGTCGGAGCGCATAGAGTATATGTGCATGGCGGGGCTTGAGGGCATGATAAATATTGAGTGAGCAGTACGTAAACCGATGTTTCCGCCCCGGAAGATGAGCCGGCAGGATATTATAAAAGGATATCCCTTTCGCATATTACAAAAACAGCAGACCCGTACTCGGATCTGCTGTTTTTTATTGAAATCTTTCTCTGAACCACACGTCCGTCACTTCAAATTCCCTGCCGTCAAGATAGGCAAGGCAGCCCGCATCGGTGGTAAAGCTGAATTTCAGCTTATAGCTGTAAAGCGCCTGGTATTTGTATCCCTTTTCCTTGTTCACGCGGTTGATGCCGTATTTGCCGTCGCCAAGCAGCGGGTGTCCAATATACGCCATGTGCGCGCGTATCTGGTGCGTTCTTCCCGTCACGAGATCGACTTCGAGCAGGCTGTCGCCCTCGGAGTTCACGGCAAGCACGCGGTATTTCGTGACTATCGTGCGGTTTTCGGGAGTTTTGCGCTCGGAGATGATAACGCGGTTTTCGCTTTCATTTTTGTACAGATAGGCGGTGAGAGTGCCCGAGCGCTTTTCGGGAACTCCGTTCACCGCGCAAAGGTAAAGCTTCGTAAGCTCGCGGTCGCGTATCTTCTGATTGAGTATGCGAAGACTTTCGGCATTCTTCGCGGCTATGACTATACCTCCCGTGTTGCGGTCGATGCGGTTGCAAAGTGCAGGCGCAAAGCACATCTCGTCCTCGGGTCGGTATTCGCCCTTATCCATCAGATAGCGCTGTATTCCCGCTATGAGCGTTTCTCCGCCGCCGCCGCTGTCCTCGTGAACGAGAAGTCCCGGCTGCTTGTCCGCGAGCAGGATATTTTCGTCCTCGTACAGTACCCTGATGTTCGGTGCTTTCGCGTCATGTGCGGGAGCGGGCTTCTGACCGAGCAGCTCGTCGGGCGCATAGACCGTTACCTCCTCGCCCTCGGTGAGTCTGTGGTCGGCGTCTGTCCGCTTGCCGTTTATCTTTATATCCTTTTTGCGCAGAAGGCTTCGGATCTTACCCTGGGTGAGTGCCGGAAAGGACTTCTGCAGAAAACGGTCAAGCCGCTGACCGGCGGAATTCCTGCCGACGGTTATCCTGCGCATCAGCGCTGGATACGCACGAAACCGTACTGCTCAAAATGCTCCACGGCTTCGGTCATGAACTGGTTGGAGCTTGTGCATCTGTCGCTCACCTCCGGCAGGAGCTCCACCGCGGTGTCCCACCTCTGATGTGTGAGCTCGTCATCGGGAGCCGAGAACCACAGCTCGTTTCGCCATGTCTTGTATTTAAGGCAGATTATATAGGGTCTGTTCATCTTTCTTTTGTTTCCTTTGCTGCGACATTATAATGTCCTGCCGCATATATTGTTTATGTACGGTTCACTGGATAGCCACGATGTTCATGAGAAGCTTTCCCGAGCCGTCGATAGTGATAACTCCGTAGGAGGGCTTGTTCTTGCCGCGGGGTGAGTCGATAGCGCCGGGGTTCATGACATACACGCCGTCAATGACCGTGGTGCGGTACTGATGAGTGTGTCCGAACAGCGCGACCTTGCAGCCTCTTGCCTTTGCTTCGCTCACAATTGGGTCAAGACTTCCCTGGACATTATGCTCGTGCCCGTGAACGCAGAGTATTTTGTATCCCTGCGCCTCGACTACCTCAAGCATCTTGTGCTTTCCGTAGTCACAGTCTCCGCCGACATAATAGAATGTCATATCGGGATGCTCCGCCTTTACATCGGCAAATTCATGCTCACCGTTGCCGAGGTGGATTATCATATCCGCGTCCAGGTTTTTCTCGACTACTGCCTTATACTTGTGGTAGTCTTTGTTAGTGTCTGCAACAACAACGATCTTCATAATATCCTCCCTTTTCGTCCGGAGACGTGGCTTTGATTTCATACAAATATAATTATAGCATTATTGCCTCGTCAAGTCAAATGATTTTAAGGATTTTTCGGCAAAATCTACAAAAGATTGGTCATTTTGTATAAATTTTCATATTGTTTAATAAAAAGCGCTGTAACACATATCATTTGAGCGTTACAGCAGGTTTACCGCCGGTATTATGCGCGGATATCGTATGCATAATACTCGTCGGTACAGCATAATCATTGAAGGGAGTGAGAACTATGGCTATCAACGTAAACAGTCTTATCGCCGCGGCAAGCAAAAAGCTCGGGATTCCCGAGGAAAAGCTGAGAAAAGCCGTGAATGAAGGCAATGTGAGCGAGCTTCGTTCATATCTTAACAGCTCGGAGCGGGAAACGCTCGACAGGGCAATGAAGGATAAAGGGCTTACCGATTCGCTCAAAAACAAGTATATGCCGGGAAAATGACCGTGCAGAGCCCGGCAGGGAGGTACTATGGCAGAGCTTGACGACCTTACGGGGCTGCTCGGCGGGCTCATGGGCGGGGAAAACGCTGATATCGACCCGGAGCTGCTGCTGCGGCTGCTGGATATCGTTTCAAAGCTCGGCGAGGAGGATAAATACACCGGGCTTCTGCGGGCTCTCCGACCGCTGCTGCGGGAGGAGAACCGTGTGAAGCTCGACCGCGCCGAGCGGCTCATGAAGCTGATGAGTCTTCTCCCGCTCCTGCGCGGTCTCGGCATATAGGCGGCACTGCGGCGATAACGCATTATGCATTGAATTGGGAGGAATATTTATGGACTGGAAGAAAGAGACCCTTGACCCCGCGGAGCTTGAGCGCAGACAGCGGGAATACGCACGCGCGGCAATGTCGATGATGAAGAAAAGCGCGCCTGTAAGCAAGTCTGCCTTCGGTTCTGTGCCGGAGCCTGAAAAAATACCCGAACAGGAGCCTGAAAAAATGCCCGAACAGGAGCCTGAAAAAATACCCGAACAGGAGCCTGAAAAATTACCCGAGCCGGAGTCTGAAAAATTACCCGAGCCGGAGTCTGAACAGGAGCCGCGACAGGAGGAAAAGCCTGCGGAACAGCCGGAACAATGGCATGACGACGGCGGAAATTACGGCGTCTATACCGCAGATGAGATAACGAGCGGGGAATATAAGGACGAGGGGCTGAAAAAGGCTGCCGAGATTCTTGAAGAAATGACGAGAAGCACGGAAATGATGAAGAAGCTGGCGCACGGCGATGATAAAGGCGCTGATGATACCACGGATTTCCCGGATTTCACCTGCGAAACGGACGAGGACGGGGATGCCCGATTTCAACAGGGCGGGGAAACGGACGCATCGCCGCAGGACGATGAATAACGGACTTTTTGCCGCTGACAGCGACACACTGCTGATACTGGCGCTGGCATACATACTTTACAGACAGGGCGCGGATATGACGGCGGTCCTTGGGCTGCTGTCGGTGCTTATAATGTGACGCATAAAACGGCGTGTAACGCGGATAATATATAGGGAACCTCTAAAAACCCAATTTGAGAGAAAAAGAGCTATCCACTTTATGCCGCTTTGTATGCGCGCGTCCTGCGCGCTTTTGACGGCAATACCACGGCTTCCTGCCGTGACCGTCTGCTGCGTCAAACCTCCTAACCGGGCGCCAGCCCGCTTTCGGAGCCTTTCCTTGTATCCGACACGCCTATCTCATTTTCTCTTTTCAAAGCGGTTTTTAGAGGTACCCTATATGCGGTCAAACCGCGCATCACTGCCCTTGCGGGCAAGGAAGGAACTGTCACAATGGGAAAGAACAAAAAGAATAAGCAGCAGTCTGCCGCGGATAAAACAGGCGGCAGCAAGGAAGGCTGCTGACGAAAGTGAAAACGTCCCTCACTCTTATAGGGTGAGCGGGCGTTTTTTCTTGACAACGGGAGTTATTGGGTGTATAATATATAAGTATGTGATTTCCGCGCGGCGGTTTTCCGGAGGGTCAGATGAACGCAGACATCAACGGCATAAACATAAATTACATTGACAAGGGCGAGGGCAGCGCCGTACTGCTGCTTCAGGGCTGGGGAACCAGCGTGGAGCTGTATTCCGCGGTCATTGACAAAATGGCGGAGAAGTACCGCGTTTTAGCCCCCGATCTGCCGGGTTTCGGCGCTTCCGCGGAGCCGCCCGAGCCGTGGCACGTTGACGATTACGCGGACTTTGTGCTCGCGTTCTGCGCAAAGCTCGGAATTGAACGCTGCATCATTTTCGCCCACAGTTTCGGCGGACGCGTGACACTCAAACTAATGGCAAGGGAAGCTCTGCCGCTTACGGTGGATAAGATAATACTCACGGGAGCGGCGGGGATACGGCATGAACCGTCGGAAACCGCCAAAAAGAAGGCTGCCGCGTATCAGCGGGGTAAGAAGTTCCTGTCCAGCGCACCCATGAAAGCGCTGTTCCCCAATGCTCTGGAAAACCTGCGCAATAAGCACGGCTCCGCCGATTACAAGGCGGCAAGCCCCATGATGCGCCAGGTGCTCGTGAATACCGTGAACGAAGACCTGGCGCCGCTCCTGCCGAAATGCACTCCCGAAACGCTTCTGATATGGGGCAGGAACGACGATGCGGCACCATACGAGGACGGTCAGCGCATGGAGCGCGAGATGCCCGACGCGGGTCTTGTGACGATAGAGGGCGCGGGACATTTCGCGTTCCTCGAACAGCAGTACCTCTTTCTGCGGGTGCTTTCGTCGTTCCTCGGAATAGAACTTGATTAAAGGAAATAAGCTATGACAGTATTTGCAAATATATTGTTTTTCGCGTGTCTTCTCGCGAACTTCACTATCAATTATGTCCATTATATTCATATGTTCCAGCTCAATTCATACACCCCGAAGGAACAGCTTGAATGGAGCGTAAAAAACTCGGGCGACGTATGGAAACGCACTGCGCTTGCCGCGCTTTACGCGGTATTTGCCGCTGTCATCGCGCTGTGGGCTTACGCTGACGGCAATACCACCGTCTGGGTGTTGTGGGATATGCTGCCTTACATCGGCGCGCTAATGATGTGCGTCGGCATAATACCTGCCGTGAGGGGACTTAAAAAGCCCGCGAAGAAGAAGCTCGTGTTTACTCCGCGTGTTATCCGTATGTGCGTGACTACGACGATAGTTTACGGCGCTGTCTGCGCTCTCTCGTTCATTTTCATGTACAACATGAAGCTGTATTTCGCCGCGGTGTCGCTGCTGCCGTGTCTGTGCGTGTTCATGCCTTGTGTCGCAAACTTCATCAACAAGCCCGTGGAGAAAGCGGTCAACAACTACTATATCAACGACGCGAAACGCATTATCAATGAACTGCCCGACACCACCGTAATAGGCATTACGGGAAGCTACGGCAAGACCTCCACAAAGTTCTACCTTGAAAAGCTGCTGAGCACAAAGTACAACGTGCTTATGACCCCGGGGAGTTTCAATACCACAATGGGCGTGGTCAAGGTAGTGCGCGGCAGCCTTACCGCCAAGCACGAGATCTTCCTCTGCGAAATGGGCGCAAAGGGCGTGGGCGAGATAAAAGAGATATGCGACATAGTTCACCCGAAACACTCCATTATCACCTCTATCGGCGAGCAGCACCTTGAAACGTTCGGTTCGGTGGAGAACATCATTAAGACGAAATTCGAGATAGCCGACGCGGTGACGGACGGGACTGTGTTCTTAAACTACGACAATCGGTTTATACGCGAGCACGGCACCGACAAGCACCATGTCACCTATGGCATAAGCGGGGGCGATTTTGATTATACCGCCGCTGACATAAGTGTCACCGAAAAGGGAACAGACTTCACCGTGCATCACGGCGGCGAGGAGAAGCGATTTCATACAAAGCTCCTCGGTGAGCACAATGTGCAGAATATCCTCGGCGCCATAGCGGTGTCGCACGAACTCGGCATATCCCTCGATGAACTTGTTTATCCAGTTAAGCGGCTTGAATGTGTGCCTCACAGAATGGAGATACTTGACAAGGGGAACGGCGTGACGATAATCGACGACGCGTTCAATTCAAATCCTGCGGGTGCGAGAGCGGCACTGAAAACTCTTTCGATGTTCGATGCCCTGCGCATTGTCGCAACTCCGGGCATGATAGAGCTCGGAGAACGGGAATATCAGCTCAACAAGGAACTGGGCGAGGACGCGGCGTCATGCTGTGATATAGCGATACTTGTCGGTGAGCGTCAGGCTCCGCCGATAAAGGAGGGGCTCCTAGCGAAAGGGTTCCCGGAAAACCATATAATCGTAGCGAAAGACCTCGGGGAAGCAATGCGGAGCGCATATTCGATACAGCCGGGCAGAAAGCGTGTGATACTGCTCGAAAACGACCTGCCTGACAATTTCTGATAAACAGCGGACGGAAGTGACAAAATGAAGATATACTGTGATTTCTGCGGCGCGCAGATAGAAACGACTGTGAATAAAAGCTGTCCGAACTGCGGCGGGTATTATTCCACCGACCGCGAGCTGCTGGACGAGAAAGAGCGCGTAAAAAAGCTTAACGAGCTTGACATGGAGAAAAGAAAGCTTGAGCTTGAAAATCTGCGGCTTGAGAACAGCAGGCTCGGCAAGGAAGGACAAAAGCAGGGCAGCTCCGCCGCAAAGGGCTGCCTTATCGCCGTGGTAACGGGGCTTTCGCTGTTAGGTATAGTCTTTGTTATAATAATGATATTTGTGTTCTCGGATATTTCATCGGATAAAAACAGGGAAAAAGACCCGGACACCACGCGAATGAGTTTCAAGGTCAGCATAGATACCGCGGGTATGCCCGACATACCCGATGTCCCGATACCTGAGGTGCCTGAGATAACCGTGACTGTGGCGGATATCTCTGTCCCGGAGGTGCCGGATATAGTTGTGCCGGAAATAAGCAGCGTACAGTGACAGAAAGGAGTTAAGCCATGAAAATAAGAGTCGGAGTTTTTTTCGGCGGCAGGAGTGTCGAGCATGAGGTGTCGGTAATATCCGCACTTCAGGCGTGCAGGTCGCTGAATACGGAGAAATATGATATTATACCTATTTATATCACCAAGGACACGGAGTTCTACATAGGTGAGAACATCGGGAAGATAGAGGCGTACCGCAATATCCCCGTGCTGCTGAAAGAGAGCGAGAGAGTGCTCCCCGTTGGAAACAGCGGCACTGTGGAGCTGCTGCATTACCCGATGAAGAAGTTCGGGAACAATGTGGCGGCAGTCATTGATGTGGCGCTTCCCATAGTGCATGGCACCAACGTTGAGGACGGTGCGCTGCAGGGATATCTCCAGACCCTCGGAGTGCCTTACGCTATGTGCGATGTGCTGTCAAGTGCGGTGGGAATGGATAAATACGTGATGAAGTGCGTGTTCGCGGACAACGGCATACCCGTGCTGCCCGCTACGGTGGTGAACGTGAAGCAGTTCACAAGGGAGCATGACGATGTTATCTCGCTTATCGAGAGCCGCACACAGTACCCCGTTATCGTAAAGCCCGTCAACCTCGGGTCAAGCGTCGGCATCCGCAAGGCGAAAGACCGTGCGGAGCTTGAGGAAGCGCTGGATTATGCTTTCACATTTGCGATAAAGGTGCTGGTGGAAAACGCGGTCACACAGCTGAAGGAAATAAACTGCTCGGTACTCGGGGATTACGAGAGCGCCGAGGCAAGTGAATGTGAGGAGCCTATCGCAAACGACGAGATACTCAGCTATCAGGATAAGTATGTGGGCGGCGGTTCAAAGCGCTCCGGCGGCAAGAGCGGAATGGCGTCACTCAGCCGCAAGATACCCGCGGACATCACTCCCGAGCAGCGTGAGGAAGTGCGCACGATGGCTGTGAAGGCGTTCAGAGTCCTCGGGTGCAGCGGCGTTGCTCGTATTGACTTCATGCTCGACATGGAAACGGGGAAGATATACCTCAACGAGATAAATACTATACCCGGCAGCCTTGCATTCTACCTGTGGAAGCCCGTGGGAGTGGACTATCCCGCTCTGCTCGACAGGCTTATCGAGCTGGCGTTCAAGCGTGAGCGTGAGAACAAGTCCATAAGTTTCTCCTTTGACAGCAACATTCTTGAGAATGCGAGCTTCGGCGGCGCAAAGGGAAGTAAGGGCGCAAAATCATAAATATGTGCAATTTGCACAAATTTGCCGCGCGATATCGTCTGAAATGTGCCAAATGCGCCAAATTTCAAAAAATGTAAAAAAATACTTGATTTTTTGGTTGTAAAAGACTATAATATGATTATCGGTTGGCACTCGGAAACAAAGAGTGCTAACACTCGGACGTAGTAAGTGCTAAATGTCCGGTAAGGTTGTTAATATTTTTACTTATCATAGGAGGTAATCAAAATGGCAAGACCCAAGAAGACCACCGAAACGGCGGCAAAGACAACAGAGAAGAAGACAGCTAAGGCAGCGGCAGTCAGCGGACTTAACATAAAGCCCCTGGCAGACAGAGTAGTTATCAAGTTCCTTGAGGCTGAGGAGACCACCAAGGGCGGTATAATCCTCACAAGCTCGGCGCAGGAAAAGCCTCAGGTAGCTGAGGTCTGCGCGGTAGGCCCCGGCGGAGTGGTTGACGGAAAAGAGATAAAAATGGAAGTCAAGCTCGGTGACAAGGTGCTCATCAGCAAGTACTCCGGCACCGAAGTAAAGCTTGAAGGCGAAAAGTACACTATCGTTCGTCAGAGCGATATACTCGCTATCGTAGAATAAGAGTAAGGAAAGGACAGATATATCATGGCAAAGCAGATTATTTACGGCGAGGAAGCTCGCAAGGCATTACAGGCAGGTATCGACAAGCTCGCCGATACCGTTAAGATCACCCTCGGACCGAAGGGCAGAAACGTTGTTCTCGACAAGAAGTTCGGTGCTCCGCTGATCACTAACGACGGCGTTACTATCGCAAAGGAGATAGACCTCGAAGATCCTTTTGAGAACATGGGCGCACAGCTCGTCAAGGAAGTTTCCACAAAGACAAATGACGCTGCGGGCGACGGTACAACGACCGCTACACTCCTTGCACAGGCTATCGTTCGCGAGGGTATGAAGAATGTCGCTGCGGGCGCTAACCCCATGGTACTCAAGAAGGGTATCGAGCAGGCTGTTGACGTGTCCGTTGACGAGATAAAGAAGAGCGCGCAGAAGATCAAGAACAGCGACGATATCGCAAGAGTTGCTACAGTTTCTTCCAGCAACGAGACAGTCGGCAAGCTGATCGCTGACGCTATGGCAAAGGTTTCCGCTGACGGCGTTATCACTATTGAAGAAAGCAAGACTGCCGAGACCTACAGCGAGGTGGTTGAGGGTATGCAGTTCGACAGAGGCTACATCTCCCCCTACATGGCTACCGACGGCGACAAGATGATAGCTGAACTCGACGATCCGTATATCCTTATCACAGACAAGAAGATCTCCGCTATCCAGGATCTCCTCCCGCTTCTTGAGCAGATCGTGAAGACAGGCAAGAAGCTCCTTATAATCGCAGAGGACATCGAGGGTGAAGCTCTCACAACTCTTATCCTCAACAAGCTCAGAGGCACATTCAACTGCGTGGCTGTCAAGGCTCCGGGATTCGGCGACAGACGCAAGGAAATGCTCCAGGATATCGCGATACTCACAGGCGGTCAGGTCATCACAAGCGACCTTGGCATTGAGCTTGCCGACGCTACCGTTGAAATGCTCGGTACCGCAAAGCAGGTAACTGTTACCAAGGAAAACACAACTATCGTTGACGGCGCAGGCAAGAAGAACGATATCAAGGACAGAGTTGCTCAGATAAGAAACGCTATCGAGAACACAACAAGCGAGTTCGACAAGGAGAAGCTCCAGGAAAGACTTGCTAAGCTCGCAGGCGGTGTTGCTGTCATCAAGGTCGGCGCTGCTACCGAGATCGAAATGAAGGAGAAGAAGCTCCGCATAGAGGACGCTCTCGCAGCTACTAAGGCTGCCGTTGAGGAGGGTATCGTTCCCGGCGGCGGTACAGCTCTTATCAATGCTATGGCTGATGTTGAGAAACTCATTGCAAAGCTTGAGGGCGACGAGAAGACAGGTGCCAAGATCGTTCTCCGCGCTCTTGAAGAGCCTGTTCGCCAGATCGCTGCGAACGCAGGTCTTGAGGGCTCCGTTATCATAGACAACATCAGAAAGAACACCAAGAACAAGAAGACCTACGGTTTCGACGCATTCAAGGGCGAATATACAGACATGATAGAAGCAGGTATCGTTGATCCTGCAAAGGTAACACGCTCCGCACTTCAGAACGCGGCTTCCGTTGCTGCTATGGTGCTCACCACCGAGAGCCTTGTAACAGACATCAAGGAAGAGACTCCCGCAGCTCCCGCGGCAGGCATGGGCGGTATGGGCGGAATGTATTGATGACGCGCAGACCGAATATCTGACAAATAATAAACAGCAGACGGCTCGGAACCGTCTGCTGTTTTTGTTTACTGATAATTACTGCGGCGGGCGTTATGCCAGCGGCTCAAAGTCCGCGGCACCGTGTCCGCAGAGCGGGCATTCGTAGTCGGCGGGAAGCTCCTCGCCCTCGTAGATGTAGCCGCACACTGTGCAGATAAAGCCTTTTTTCTTTGTGGGAGCGGGCTTGGGCTTTACGTGTTTCTGGTAAATGTCGTATGTGACGCTGTCACCCTCGCCGATCATGCGTGCGGCAGTCACCTCGGCTGTGAACAGTGTGTGTGTGCCGTAATCCTGTGAGGCTATCACCTTGCCCGAGATGTAGGCGTTGACGTTGGAATTGATATACACCACGCCGTTGTCGGCTCTGCTGAACTCTATCGCGGTGTCCGCAAGTTTATCCTTGTCTCGTCCGCTTACGAAACCGAACTCCTTGTAGGTCTCGAAAGGCGCCTTGTCGGTGAGCACCGAGATATTGAATTTGCCTGTGCTTACGATCATGTCATGGGTGAGGTTCTTCTTGTTCACTGCAACGGTTATGCGGCGCGGCTCGTCGGTGAGGAGCTGTGCTGTGTTTATGATACAGCCGTTGTCTTTGCCGTTCTCGTTGGCGGTGAGCACATACAGACCGTAGGAGATCTTAAAGAGCGCTTTCTGATCTACCGCACTGTCATTCTGCGCGGGAACGGGTCTGATGAAGTCGGAAACTATGCGCTCGGTGAGAGCGTCCATTTTCGGCTCGTCATCGGGTTTCATGGCGGACTTTATCGTGACCTGCTCGTCAAGCACGGTAAGCCCCTTGCACTTGCCGAGAAGCTCACGTATCAGCTTGCCTGCCGCGGGAGCCCATGAGCCGTTCTCGATTATGCCAACGGTGCGGTTGGAGAAATTGTGGGCGGCCAGATCGTTGAGGAGCTCCTCCATTTTGATGAATATGCCGTTGTTGTAGGTGGTAGTGGCAAATATTATGTGGCTGTAACGGAATGCTTCGGCTACGCCGTAGGAGGTGTGGGTCATGGACGCGTCGAGCATCTTCACCGGTATTCCCTTGTCACGCAGTTTTGCGGCGCAAAGCTCCGCCGCAGACTGGGTGTTGCCATAGACAGATGTGTATGCTATAAGCACGCCCTTTTCCTCGGGTTCATAGCGGCTCCAGAGGTCATACTTCGTGATCATGGTATCAAGCTCACGGCGCCATACAAAGCCGTGGAGCGGGCAGAGCATACGTATCTCCGCCGCCGCTGCCTTTTTAAGCACAGCCTGTACCTGGTTTCCGTACTTGCCGACGATGTTGCAGTAGTAACGGCGGGCTTCGTCCATGTAGTCGCGGTCAAAGTTCACCTCGTCGGCAAACAATGCTCCGTCGGGAGCGCCGAATGTACCGAAAGCGTCCGCTGTGAACAGTATCTCGTCTGTGCTGTCGTAGGTCATGATGACTTCGGGCCAGTGTACCATGGGAGCGGCGATAAAGCTAAGCTTATGCTTTCCGGTGTCGAGGGTGTCGCCCTCCTTTACGGTCATGACGCGGTCGGCAGGCAGGGGAGAGAAGAACTGACCGATCATTGCGAGTGCCTTGGCGCTTGTCACGACCTTGACCTCCGGGTACTTCTCCAGCAGTATGCCGAGAGTTGCGGAGTGGTCGGGCTCCATGTGCTGGACTATGACATAATCGAGTTTCCTGCCGCCAAGAGCATAGGCGACATTGTCGAAGAACTGCGCCGATACCGACATATCCGCAGTGTCAAAGAGCACGGTCTTGTCGTCCGTGAGGACGTACGAGTTGTACGATACTCCTGCGGGGACGGGGTAAACAGCCTCGAAAAGTGAGAGCTTGCGGTCGCTTGCTCCCACGAATGTAAGGTCATCGGTGATCTTGCGTGTTGTGTGCATGGGTCATCTCTCCTTTTGTTTTTGTAAGTATGCGGTTTACTTGGTTCCGAAGATCCTGTCGCCGCCGTCTCCGATACCGGGGACTATGTACTGCTCGTCGTTGAGGTGGTCATCGAGTGCGCCGCAGTAGATGTCGATATCGGGGTACTTTGCGTGGACAGCTTCTACTCCCTCGGGGCAGGTTACCACGGTGAGAACCTTTACTGTCTTTGCTCCCGCTTCCTTTACCACGTCGATAGCCTTTACGGCGGTTTTTCCCGAGCCTATCATAAGGTCGAGGATTATGACTTCGCGCTCCTCGATATCGAAGGGCAGCTTGTTATAGTAAACCTCCACGCCGTCGGGGTCGCTTTCGGAGCGGCAGATGCCGATATGTCCCACCTTTGCGGCAGGTACCAGCGCCGTAGCTCCGTCAACCATGCCGAGCCCCGCGCGAAGCACGGGCACGAACGCCACCTTGCGGCCAGAGATGACCTTGGCGTTGGCGATAGCGATAGGCGTTTGCACGCGTATCTGCTTTAACGGCAGGTCGCGGGTAGCTTCATAGGTCATGAACATCGTGACCTCCTCCACCAGCTCGCGGAACTCCTTTGAACCCGTGTTCTTGTCGCGCAGCAGAGTTATTTTGTGCTGGAGCAGCGGGTGGTCAAGGATATGCAGCTTATCATTGTGAAACATTTCAGTTTTCCTCCAGTTCGCTTATTTTGTCTATGCGGGTCTTGTGCCGCCCGCCCAGGAATTCAGTCTTTAAGAATACGTCAAGGCTTTCAAGCACCGAGCCCGTACCCATAGTCCTGCCGCCGAAGCATATCACGTTTGCGTCGTTATGCAGACGTGTGTATTTCGCGGCGTAGTAGTCATAAGCGAGGGCGGCGCGTATGCCCTTTATCTTGTTGGCGGCAATTGATATGCCTATGCCTGTGCCGCAGACAAGTATGCCGCGGTTTTCGGGTGACTTCACCACCTCGGCGCATACCGCTTTCGCTATGTCGGGATAATCCACAGGTTCACCGCCGCAGCCCATATCCGCGTATTCATAGCCGTTCTCTTTCAGAAAACCCATAATGGCGAGCTTCATTTCGTACCCGCCGTGGTCACAGCCTACATATATCATGTTACCTATCCTCCATTGCTGTTTGTTCAGAGCTTCGGCTTTGCGGCAAGCTCGGGTGTCGATAGCCTGTAATACCGCGGCAGAAGCTCGTTCGGAGCTTTCGCGTCGGACAGTGTGTATCGTGCACCCACTGCCTTGCAGAGCCTTGCCGCAAGCGTTATCCCGCCGCCGGTTATTACAGGGTCGGGCTTCGGGGTGAGCCGCTCTTTCAGCTCGTCGGGCAGCAGCCTTATAACTCCCTCGTCGAGAGTAAGGCACATATCTGTCAGCTCGTTTTCGTTTTTTATAAATTCCTCCGCCGTCATGCAGCGGGTCTCTTTTATTGTGGTCACATTCCCGTCGGAAATGTTGTATGTGCCCGCGTACAGGCTGCCTCCTTTGGCGTCCATAAGCACCGTGCAGCTGCCGGACGCGGTATCGGTGCCGTAAGGCACCACGTCGAGCGTCGGCAGGGAAAAGCACTTTCTGCCCGATGAGTATGCGAGCCCCTGTGCGAATGAGCAGGCGATACGCAGTCCCGTGAATGAACCGGGACCTGCCGTTACTGCGACCGAGTCGATATCAGCGCTTTCTTTCCCCGCGTCAGCAAGAACTTTCTTCATCATCGGGATCATCGCTTCGCAGGTGGAAATGTCTCCGGGAGCGCGTATCTCCGAGAGAACTCCGCCCTTTTCGGTGTCCGATACCGCCATGCTCGCTATGCGTATTGACGCGTCTATGCCAAGTATGACCATGCCGTCACTCCTTACCCCGCTTTACGCGGGTCTCCGTTATTCGCCGCAGGCTGTCGCCTGTGACCGCGATGTCTATGATGTACACTCCGCGCTCATGGGCGGGGTCGTTGGCAAGCATTTCCGCAAGCCCCGGGATATTCTCGCTCCACTCGGCGCACACTATCGCGCCGCAGTCGAGATAGTCCCAGAAACCGATGCCGAACAGGTCGTCGGCACCTGTCAGACGGTAAAGATCGAGATGATAGATGACCGCCTTCTCGCCGCGGTATTCGTTCACCAGCGTGAACGTGGGGCTTGTCACAAGATCGGGGGAGTAGCCGAAATATTTCGCTATCCCCTTTGTGAAGTGGGTCTTGCCCGCTCCGAGGTCGCCCGTATATAGCACGATGTCATCCGGACACAGCTTACCCGCGAATTTTTCTGCGGCTTTCGCGGTCTCCTCCGGGGAGCGGGTATCGTATGTCAGTGTATTCTCCGACATCAGAACAGACCGGAAATGCTGCCGTTGTCGTCTATGTCGATGCCGTATGCGGCAGGCTTCTTCGGCAGTCCGGGCATGGTCATGATGTCGCCGGTGTAAACCACGATGAAGCCCGCGCCGGAGGACAGCTTCACGTCACGGACGGTGATATTGTAGTTTTCGGGCTTTCCGAGCTTTGCGGGGTCATCGGACAGTGAATACTGGGTCTTTGCCACGCATATCGGAAGTCTGTCCATGCCTATCTCTTCTATCTTCTTCAGCGCCTTTTCGGCCTGCGCTGTGAAGATAGCGCCGTTTGCGCGGTAGATCTCCTTCGCAAGGATATCCACCTTTTCCTTTACGGGGAGCTTTTCGTCATACAGCGGCTTGAACTGTGACGGAGTGCTTTCCATTGCGGCGAGAACGTGGTTGGCAAGCTCGATGCCGCCTTCGCCGCCCTTGGCGAAAACTTCCGATAACGCTGAGTCGGCACCTTTTTCCTTGCAGTATTCCGCTACGTAAGCGAGCTCGGCATCGGTGTCGGTGCCGAAACGGTTAAGTGCCACAACTACCGGCACGCCGTACTTTCTCATATTTTCGATGTGTGTACCGAGGTTTACGATGCCTTTTTTCAGAGCTTCGAGGTTCTCTGTGCCAAGCTCGGTCTTGGGTACGCCGCCGTTGTATTTGAGCGCTCTTACGGTCGCGACGAGCACTACGCAGTCGGGCTTCAGTCCCGCAAATCTGCACTTGATGTCGAAGAACTTCTCCGCGCCGAGGTCGGAACCGAAGCCTGCCTCGGTGATGCAGTAATCTCCGAGCTTGAGCGCCGCGCGGGTGGCTCTCACGCTGTTGCAGCCGTGAGCGATGTTCGCGAAGGGACCGCCGTGGATGAGTGCAGGGTTGTTTTCGAGTGTCTGGACGAGGTTCGGGTCGATAGCGTCCTTGAGCAGAGCCGCCATAGCTCCTACGGCATTGAGGTCGCGGGCATAAACGGGCTTTCCGTCATAGGTGTAAGCCACGAGTATGTTGCCGAGACGCTTTTTAAGATCGGGCAGGTCGGCGGCGAGACAAAGTATCGCCATGACCTCACTCGCGACAGTGATACGGAAGTGATCCTGTCTCGGCACGCCGTCAACGCGTGAGCCCATACCGATCACGCAGTTGCGCAGCGCGCGGTCGTTCATGTCAAGGCAGCGGTCGATCTGTATCATGCGGGGGTCGATGCCGAGCTCGTTGCCCTGCTGAAGGTGGTTGTCTATTATAGCGCAGAGCAGATTGTTGGCTGCTGTGAGCGCGTGCATATCTCCTGTGAAGTGCAGGTTGATGTCCTCCATGGGGACTACCTGAGAGTATCCGCCGCCTGCGGCACCGCCCTTTACTCCGAATACAGGTCCGAGTGAGGGTTCACGCAGAGCGAGAACAGCCTTTTTGCCGAGCTTGTTCATAGCCTCGGATAAGCCGATGCTGGTGGTGGTCTTGCCTTCGCCCGCAGGGGTGGGGTTTATGGCTGTGACGAGGATAAGCTTGCCGTCGGGCTTGTCCGCGAGCTTGTTGAGACAGCGCTGGGTGAGCTTTGCCTTGTAGTGTCCGTAGGGTTCGGTGTCGTCGGTGTCGATGCCGAGCTTCCCGGCTATCTCGGCGATTTTCAGCATTTTCGCCTGCTGTGCGATCTCGATGTCTGTAAGCATTGGTGTGTCTCCTTATAAAATGTAAGTAATGAATTGCAGCGGTATTACTGCGGGTCTCACTTAACAACTATTATATCATAAATCCTTCTGCATTGCAACACCTTTTGATAAAAAACGAAAGTCCGCGGTCTCCCGTAAATTTTTTCTCGTAAACCTATTGACAAACGAAAAACAGTGTGATATAATACATAACGGTTAGCCGAGACTAACTTGTGCATATCACATCGTCGGTGCGGACAGAATAATGGGTACCTCTAAAAAACGCTTTGAAAAGAGAAAATGAGATAGCCGCGTCGGATACAAGGAAAGCCGACGAAGCCGGGCTGGCGCCCGGTTAGGAGGTTTGACGCAGTAGACGGCGTGGATAGCTCTTTTTCTCTCAAATTGGGTTTTTAGAGGTTCC
>JAGBLA010000001.1 GCA_017635675.1 Ruminiclostridium sp. | reverse complement strand
TGTATTATCGGGAGCTTTGTGCCGCATGAACGCGGCGCGAAAATCCCCATTCCCATTCCGCTACGCTACATGTGAATGGGGATTTTCATCTGAACTCGCTATTTTTGAGAAAATGTGTAAAGTAATATTGACAATATCATATAGTATATAAGCTGCACGATCTGAAAATTGTGTGAAATTTCACGGGAAGGGCTTGACAAAATGGCTGGCGACGGAAATATGCTGCCCAGCCCCGTTCTTACCGGCAAAAACGGCGAATACATCTTCAATCAGACCGGCGTTGACGTTATAAAGTCCGAGCTTGTGACGGAAGAGCTGTTTCTATAGCATTTTATGGAGATCAGTCCGCACCGGGTCAGGAGCTGAGCGCCGACGATGACAATTTCATCAGCTTTTTCGACAAGGACGGCAACCCCACGACCGACAAGCTCGCAGAATACTGGACGCAACTTCATGGGGCAGCGCAGGCACTGGTTACTTCCGGCTGTCTTACTGCGACCAGAGCCTTGATATACCCGAGAGCTTCGACTTCAATACCGAAAGCGAAAATATCTCACGCAACATAGATATGTACGACTTTCTCCTCGTTACATAGGTCTTGAGGCTGCCGATGCGGACATGGACGTTTATTACAGCGTTTATCTGCTCAACGACGGCGCAAAGAGTCCCATAGACGGCAAGCTTATCGCAGAAACCACAGAGCATTTCAACTATGATGAATGAATATGACCTCGACCCGACAGCACCAAGACCCGAAAGCTATGATTTTTACGCAAAAGGCATCGTAAATCCCGACGAGAGCTTCGTGAGAACGAGCCTTGACGACCCCGAAGCGTGGACAGACTGGTTCGGGATAGCGTTTGCAAGCAGAAAACGCAGATAAAACAATGCACAAGCAGGAGGTATTTTACATGAAAAAACAAATCAAAACTGTCGTTTCAGGCGCACTTGTGGTTATACTTGCTGCGTCAAACTGCGTACCGGTTTATGCCGCAAAAGAGACCGTTACAGCTGATGACATCGTTAATGCTATCCACGCCAACGATCTGCTGAAGGATCAGAGGCTGCGCGATCATAACGAACTCTTCTATCCGAGCTGGCGTATGCCCGACGTGGACGTGTCGGAACTTCCCTCAAAGTTCGACCTGAGAGACGTTGACGGCAAGAACTATGTTTCTCCGGTAAAGCTTCAGAATCCATGGGGGACGTGCTGGAGCTTCGGCGCGACGGCTGCCACGGAAACAAGCCTCGCGTACGAGCTGGGTCACGATTACAACGCCGAAACAGGCAGTGATGCGGACAATATGTTCGACCTTTCCGAGAAGCATCTTGCATGGTTCTCTTACACGGCACTTCCCGAAGACAGCGAAACGTATTCCTCGCAGAGCGGTGAGGGGTACTACATGATGTATGATTATGAGACTTCCCCGGACGGAGTTTCTGACAAAGTATATAACATCGGAGGCGGTATGAATTACGCCACAGTGGTATATTCCGCAGGAATGGGTCCGACACTTGAAGGTATAGTGCCTTACGAAAAGACCACAGATACAGAGTATATCATGAAAATGGTCATCTCTTACGAGATATGTGAGGACGGAACGATAACAGAAGATCTGATAAAGCTCAGTACCTATTTCGGAGATGCGCTCTCTGTTGATGACATCAAGGACGAATGGACGGCAAAGGGCTATGAAGAGACTGACTACAAAACCGCGGCCACAGTTTACAACAGCTATATAACAGGGACAAAGGTCATCCCCGATTATACAGGCGGCGCAGTGAAGAAGTTTACCGTAGCGGAAACTTCTTCTAATGGCGATTGGACGCTCGATGAGAGCAACCGTTTTCTCTCTCTTTATACTCTGAAAGACGGTAATATGCTGCCCACTCCGGCACTTATTGATGATGAAGGCGGCTATGTCTTCAATCAGACAGGTGTTGATGCCATAAAGTCAGAACTTTATAACGGCAGGGCTGTCTCTATAGCATTCTGTGCAGATCAGTCACGGCCGGGCCAGGCTCTTTCCGAAGATTCATTCATCAGCTTCGTGGATAAGGACGGAAACAAGACCGACGATAAGCTTGCGGAATACTGGGCTCACTATTCATATGACAGAGAGTATGACCCGACCGACAAAAACTCTGTAAACAAAGCGGTAGAAGCAAATCATGCTGTTTGTGTTGTGGGCTACGATGATAACTTCCCGAAGGAGTACTTCAATGACCCGAAAGGCACTATCGGCGGCAACGGCGCATTCCTGGTAAAGAACAGCTGGGGATCAAAACAGACAGATGAAGAGGGCAACATAGTTTCGACGTGGGGCAATGCGGGAACAGGCTATTTCTGGCTGTCGTATTACGATCAGAGTCTTGCATTACCCGAAAGCTTCGATTTTGACACCTCCGAAGATCACTTTTCGCGCAATATAGATATGTATGACTTTCTTGCGACATACGAGAATTATTCCGTATCTTTCGACAGTGATATATACATGGCAAATGTATTCACTGCCCAAAACAACTGTACTGCTCGCTACATAGGAATTGAAACTACTGAAGCCAATGCAGATGTCCGGTTCAGCGTATATCTGCTTAATGAAAACGCGAAAGGCCCTGTTGACGGAATCTGTGTCGCATCCGCAAATGAGCATTTCAATTACGCCGGCTATCACGTTGCGGATATCGGCAAGACATACTATATCCCGAAAGGGAAAAAGTATTCGATAGTTATCAAAGCAAATGTGGATGACAAGAATACGATCTTCTATAAAGAGCTGACGAATAAGATATTCTATGCAAAAGAAGATGAAGATGTTTATTATTATGCAAAGGGTGTAGTTAATCCCGGTGAGAGCTATATAGGAACGAGCCTTGACGACAGCAGTGCATGGACTGACTGGTCTGACATCGCGGCCGAGCTAAGAACGATGAATGTCGACCTGAACGATGACAGCTTTGAGTATGATAATCTTCCGATCAGAAGCTATCCGCAGACCGAGCCGCTTACTATATTCAACCTGAACACCGAACCGGAGAAGGAATCCTATAAAGCCGGTGACACACTGAAAGGTATTATCCTGGTTGAAAACAACAGCAAGGTAGATTATACCGATGACTACTTCGACTTACAGCTTGCAGTCTCGATAGGTGACAATATAAAGGATTTCCCCATTGCAGAGCTTAAAAACCTGAAAGCAGGTCAGACGAAGTCGTTCAATTATGAATATACCATTAAGGAAAAGGATGTTACCGCAGGCAGTCTGATAAGTACCGCTACAGTGCTGTTCAATGGCGAGGAGATCGATTACGGCGCACTGTTCGATGAAACTCTCACTTTCACGGTAAAAACCGAGGGAGATTCTTCATCGGTTGATGGAACTTCCGACAAAAACCCTGCTACCGGCACAGATATCTTCTCCGTTGCTGTTCTCACGGGTATTGCAGCGGCAACAGCGTTCGCAAGCAGAAAACGCAGATAAGCGGCAGCCTAAGCCCGGTCACAAAAATACAAAAAACGCTTTGAACATTCAGTAAAATGTGATCTGATCAAAGTATACCGGTATAAACAAATGGCAGTATTCACTATCGCAGCTTTCCTCGGCAAGGCGGGCATCAGCGTTGGAAACTCAAAGAGCGGCGCTCTCGTAACAAACTGCTATCAGGCTGACACGAACGTCGACGGCAAATACGATTCCGATGATACACTCGCCGGCAGTGGACAAAGGTTTACGGAAGCGATATTGCGACCGTGACGGCGAAATAAACATCAAAATAACTGAGCGTCCCCCACAGGGTAAACTGTGGGGAAGTTCTTTTTGTCAGGAGATGAAAAAGTATTGATTTTTCGATAATATGCTGTATAATAAAAACCTCTTTGGCGGTATTCATCGACGAGAAAAGACCGAAATACCGATTGTTCTTCAACCCGTCCGTGAGCAACGGAAGCGCGGAATACTGTATCTCCCACGCATTACGCAATTCTTCGTCGATCCTTGCGGCTTCCCGCGCTATATGCTCTTTAATGGAATCGACCGTCTTGTTGATACCCTCTGAGATAGTTTCAAATTCGCTCGAAGACCGTACAGACACTTTCTCGTCAAGCTCCCCACCGGTAATGGAAGCGAGCGTTCCCGCGATCTCTTTCACGGGGCGAGTTACCTTCCGCTTCATCAGCATAGAAACACTGAAAAACAATGTTACAAACAGTATCATTCCGAGAACTGAGGATAGTATCAGGTTTCATGACCTTCTCCTTGACAGCAGATTTTCAGCAGTATAATATTTCTGCCGTTTGTTCTCTGATACTGCCATTCACTCACCGTCTGGGCCGATATAGCTATGCCCATTCCGCCGCTGTCGAGGTCGAGGGGGTCTTTTTCTTCGTTCTCGTATGTCGTAGGGTCGAAAGGCACGCCATCGTCATACAGTCCGATAAACAGCCCGTGATCTGATCTTATGCAGGCAAATCCCATATTTTCAGCACCCGAATAAAGCACTATGTTTGTGATAAGCTCATCGCATACAAGCACAGCTTTTTTAATTATGCCGATGTTATCCGTGAGTGCTGATATATCGCTTTTGACAATATCAAGCGAGGAAAGTGAAACACTTATCTCTTTCCACGACAGATCGGCGCATATCATCTCCGTCATCATCATTCTATGTTCAGCCGTTTGTCAAGACCTGTCATTTTCAGTACATCGAAAACCTCCGGCGTGAGATTTTTCAGAGTGAGCGCACCGTCTCCGCATCGGCGGAAAGGTAGCTGATAAGCCCGGAAACAAGCATATTCTTCTTTTCGTCCCGCATAGCTTCCGACATTCGCTTTGAGAACTCTTCCTCATTTACGGCGTCAACGGGTATTCCCGCATTATTCATCGCTGCGACGACATCACCCATTTCGATCCAATGACCGTTGACAGCGTGGAATATCGTAAATTTATCGGGAGTTCCGCTTAGCAGACGAACTGCCTTGGCAACAAGATCTATCGGTGAGAATTCTACAGGTCTTGCCATTTCACTGACAGGGTAAGCGCCTATCGCCGCATAGCCTTTCAGATTGCGCATAAATCCGCTTGTCACGGAGTTTGCCTGAAATTCTCCGTCGCTGTCTCTGCTCATAAGATTGCCGACGCGTATCACCTTTGCTTTGAGCCTGCCTGCCGCTGTTTCACGCAGTATAAGCTCCTCGGCTTTGTATTTTGAATTGATATACTGATTTGAGAGATCCTGCCCGAAGTACAGCATATTTTCACGCATCACGGCGGTGTCGGGAAGTGCGTGGTCAACATTCTCTCCCGCAACAGATACCGTGGATATCTGTATCAGTCTGGCGCCCGTCTTTTCGCAGAGAGCAACGAGGTTCCCGACGCCTTTGACATTCACGCGTTCAAGTATATCGTCCTTTGCGAAATGCTTCACACAGGCGGCGCAGTTGATGACAGTACCGAAGGAAATGCCGTCCTGCGCAAGAACAAGCTCACGGTCAGTGATATCTCCGTCTATGGCTTTAAGTCTTCCGCTGTCGAATTCCGCGGCGCAGTTCGTGTCGAAATAATAAACCAGCATGGATTCGAGACGCTTGCGTGCCGTCTCTGAAGAGCCCTTGCGGATAAGGCAGGTTATCTTGCTTTATTTCAACGCCTTTCGGATTTCCCGTGGAGCCGGAGGTGTATATGAGGTATGCCGCGCTTTCACGCTCGATCTTTACCGGCAGGTCAAACGAGCTGCCGTTTATCACATCTTTGCTGATGTCATCGGTAAAGAGTATGTCAAGCCCGTCAAACAGCGTATTTCTTTTGCCGTACAGCGTCTTTGCGGTGATAAGTCGTGTTATACCCGCGTCTTTGAGTATATAAAGGATTCGGTCATCGGGGTATTCGGGTTCAAGCGAAACGAACGTACCGCCGGAAAGCATAATGCCTTCACGCACAGCGTAAATGTCTTCGTCACGCTCCATATACAGCGCGACCCTGTCATTCGTGCGAACGCCGCTTTTTATGAGTGCGTTGGCGATACTCTTTGCCTTGCACCACAACTCGCGGTATGTGACTTTAACCTGTCCGCTTCTGGCTATGACAGCGATCTCGTCAGGAGATGCTTCCGCCGCCTTTGCGAAAAGTTCAGGCGCAGTCGGGAACACACCGTCCGCCGCTGTATCATTGAAGCCGTCAAGCATTTCACGCGCTTCTTCCGACAGTACAGACACCTCGGCGAGCCACTTTCCCCGTACCATTCCGATAAGTGCGCATTCCACCGCGGACAGGAATCCGCGGATATATCCCTCGCTGTACCTGTCGCCTCTGTACTCCATAGAGAAACGTATCTTTCCGCCGTCAATGAATACGCTGAGGTTCATCGGAGCCTTTGCCTCGGAAAGCCTTAGCGGCTCGATCTTCGCGGGCTTGCCGCAAAGCGTGTCGAACGCGAATTCGTCTCCCTGCCACGCGAACATTACATCTGCGTTGACGTTAAGGCTACGGCATATCTCAGCGAAGGAGTAAATATCGCTGCCCTGGGAATCCACAAGCTGATCGCTCACCTCGCGGGCAAGATGAGCCGTGGTCTTCCCCGCCTCTATGCTTACGACTATCGGCAGAGTCTTGACGAGCATCGCCACCGTACCGGCAAGACGCGAGTCGTTCCTTCCGCTGTATATACCCGCGAACACAGCCGACTCCGTGCCGAGGTACTTGTTCAGCGTCAATCCGAACGCTGCCGAGAACAGTCCGTTCATCGACGCTTTGTTATTTTCGCGCCATGCCTTTGTCTCAGCAGCGTCGATGCCTGAATCGTACATTTCATACATACAGGTCACGGCACTGTGTTCGCCTGTGATATTTCGGGGTGAGCGGCTTCATACTGCGCGAGGGTGAAATTGCTCATTTCCTCTGCGGCGGGAGCTTCACCGTTATATACGGACGCTATGTTGTTTATGATAAGGGATGCAGTCGTTCCGTCACACACGATATGGTGCATGACAAGCACAAGAAACAGCCCCTCCGGCGTGCGGAACAAAGCGGCACGGGTGGGAAGCTCGCTTTCAAGGTCGAATGGAGTATTTATGCTCTGCGCGAGGGCATTCCTGTCCGTAAGATCGGTGTCACGCACCTCAACAATTATCTTTCTGTCCTGCGAAGGAACAAGTGAAGGCATACCGTCAACGACCTTAGTCACGGCACCGAGTATCGGACATCCGTTCAGAACACTCTCTGCCGCATCTTTGAGCCGTGCTTCATCGGCACCCATATCGGACGGCATAAATAGCGCGAATACGTTGTTGTACGCGGTCTCTTTGCCGGAAGCCTGACAGTCGAGATATATGCTCATCTGTGCCTTGGTTAGCGGGTAGGAATCGGCGGGAGTTCCCTTGAATGCGGAAAGCGCGGAGGTTTCACCAATGCTTTCGGCTATATTTTCGGGTGTCCTTCCGTCGAACACCGAGCTTGCGGATATTTCCACGCCCCTGTTTCTCAGCGTTTTCTGAAGCATAAGCACCTTGATCGAATCGCCGCCGAGGGAGAAGAAGTCGTCCCTGATACCGATATCCGCAATGCCGAGGATCTCACCGAACGCCTCACATATATGTCTCTGTCGCTCATTCTCCGGCGGGATATATTCTGCGCGGCGGCGGTCGATATCGGGCTTCGGGAGCGCTCCGCGGTCGAGCTTGCCGTTCGCGTTCATCGGGAATTTTTCAAGCCGTGTGAAATATGCGGGGATCATATATTCAGGGAGCTTTTCAGAAAGCGCGGATCTGATGATATCCTCCCCGATCTCACTTTCCGCGATGTAATACGCTGCAAGGAAAGTCTGTCCGGCGCTGTCGATAAAGTCCCTGACAACAGCGTCCTTTATGCCGCTTGTCCTGCGTATCTCCGCCTCGATCTCACCCGGCTCCACACGCTGACCGTTTATCTTTATCATCCAGTCCCTGCGGTTTATGTAGAGGATATTCCGTCGGGAAGCCTCTTTCCGAGGTCGCCTGTATGTATGAGTATATCATGACAGTCCTTTTCCCTGAACGGGTTGGGCGTGAATGTTTGTGCGGTCTGTTCGGGGAGCCCGATATATCCGCGTCCCATATCTCCCGAAACGCAGATCTCGCCCTCATATCCGTCATTGCCGTCCTCGTCGAGAAGATATATATCCACACCGTCGGCAGGCTTTCCTATCGGAGTGTTGTCGTAGCCTCTGTTCACCTCAAAACATGCCGCTATTCCCGCTGTCTCGCTCATTCCGTACATATTCAGCAGACGGAAACCTTCAGGAGCGATCTGCGACATACGCTCTCCTGCGGAAAGAACGATCCTGAGGCTGCTGCCCTTCTTCTCAAAATATCTCAGTACCTTAGGAGCGATATACGCGACCGTTACAGACTCTGAATCAATGATCTCCGCAAGTCTGACCGGATCCGCCCTCACTTCATCGGGAAGAATATATGCTGTCATTCCGACACAGAGCGGAGTCAGCATATCTGCGATATGAGCTACAAAGTAAAACGGTGCGTTGACTGCGCAGATATCGCTGTCAACCATAGCGGCAGCCTTTACGATGCGCTCTGTTGAGGATTTCAAAGAGCTGTGACTGTGTATTATTCCCTTCGGCTTGCCTGTGGAGCCGGACGTATAGATGATAAGCGCGTTATCCTCGGGTCTGACCTCTGTGGGCTTCTCTATCGGAGCAATATCCGCGCAGGCGGCAATAAACGTGTCGTCGATCACGGATCTCGCGCCGCAGTTGTTTTTAATAAACTCCGTCCTGTCCTCGGGGTAGTGATCGGAAAGCGGGACGTAAGCTCCGCCGGCATACAGAATACCGAAGATCGCTTCAACAAAGCCTATCCCGCGTGATGCAGCGATAAGTACAGGCTCACTCGTCTTCAAGCCGTCCGAGAGGAGCTTTGCGGCAACGCGGCGGGCGTTTTCGTCAAGCCCGGAATATGTTATCCTTCTGCCGTCAGGCTCAGCGACCGCAGTCTTGGCTCCGTTTTTGCTTACCTGTTCGCGGAATAATGTTATGATAGTATGCCATATCATATACTTTGTATTCGATGTCAAAACGCTCAAAGAGAAAAAACAGTACAGAAATAGCTTGAGAAAGCCGTTCATTCTTGGACGGTTTTTTTATGGGAAAGACTTGAAAATTCGGTTAGCATATGCTATAATATAAATATTGGTTAGTGCTTGCTAACCGCGAGCGTTGACGGTAAGAAAATATCTTCCTGCAATGTCAAGCAGCTTTCAGAGTAAGCGATTTGATTGTACCGTTCTATAAATAGTAGAAATTGGCGTTTGTGTTTTCAAGAATGCAGGAGGCTGCTATGAACTGGTCAAGAACGATTTTAGATGGTATCGTAATGTGCGTAGTATTCAATAGTTTGATCGGACTGTTCTTTTATGTATTTCCGCAGGCTTACAGCAGAATGTTTCCAAAAAGCATAAAACAAGCAGCGGCACCCTATGTTAATATGAAAGATGTAAAAGTGCTGTTATGTATTCTGACAGTCATATATCTGCTGATGTTCTTATATATGGCAGTCAGTGCCCATTCAGAAGGTGTCAGCGGATTTCAGAATATGTTTTGGACAGGATACGTTGAAATGATGTTTGTCAATGCAGGGGATTTTTTCCTGCTTGATGTTCTCGGACGAATCTATGTCATGGATAAGGGACTTATCAAAGGTGCTGAAGGACATCCGGACTGGAAATGGAGCGGTTGGTGGAAACTTGCAGTGCCTGAACACGGACTTGCGTGGCCGCTGCTGTTCTGTCCGCTGACAGGATTGATCGTTGCAGGTATTGGCGCTTTATTGAGTTGGATATGAATTATTTTATAAGACAATTCGGTGATCCGAAAGGCATTACAGGCAGAATTCTTGTTGTTCTGCTTGCAAAAGTAATATAATGGAAGTGAAATAATGAAATTTAACGACATTGGAATCGACAACATTCTTGACTGGAATCGTATCCGGAAACTGTTTATCATCGGACTGATCGGCGGCTGTATGACCTTCGTCGGGGACTGGCTGCTCGGATATGGAGTGTATGATGAAAGTCTGTCAGGACTTGAAAAGAAACTGTCGCAATATCTTGTCTTATCGGACAGCGAGCTGTTCTGGTCAGCGTTTCTCGGACTGATCGGCATTTCACTGGAGGGACTTTGCTATTTTGGTATTTACAGAATAATCACAAGCGGCAGTATGAAACACGCCCATGTATTCCGAAGCGGTGTGTTCGGATATATGCTGTTTGCGGCCTGCGGCGTCCATGTGCCGTGCCTTTCGACTGTGTTCTTTTACAAGCACATGATGCTTGAAAGTCCCGAAACCGCTTATGATCTGACACTGAAATTCGGCGTTTACTTCCTGCTGCCTGCGCTGATACTGTTCCTGATATTCTTCTTTGTTATGAGTGCGGCGCAGATCAGTGCTTTTGCCAAAGGACTGACTCCGTATCCGAAGTGGTGCTGGATATTTTCGATGCCTGTCGGTATGGCAGCAACGATGCTGTTGAAATTTACAGGAAATCATGCAGTTGCAAATGGTCTGACTGCCGCATGGATCAGTATCGGCAATATCTGGATGTTCGGCGGATTACTGCTGACAATGAAGAAGGCAAAAGGAGGTCATAAGCATGAGATTTGATAAACAGGATAAAGTGGTAAAAGCCCCTGACGGATTGAATCATCCGCTTTACAAACTGACAAAAGCTGTTGTGAAAGCAGCTAAGATAAAGAACAGTCTTGTCGGTACCAAGGAAGAAGTCCTTGCAAAAGCTGCAAAAATGAATGCCAAGAACCGCCATTTTATCATGCCGACAGATAACAAGGCTCACTATACCGATCATCTGATACAGAGGCAGTACCACTGCGTTGAAATCGATATCGAAAAGACACGGCGTAAAAATGCGATACTCTTTGTGTTCGGCGGCGGTATGATACTCGGCTCTGATAAGGGCGACATCGGTCTTTCAAGAAAAATTGCAGAGAGAACAGGTTCTGATGTGTGGTTCCCGTATTATCCGCTATGTCACGAACATGATATGCTTGAAAATGTGCAGATGATATTGGATTGCTATGAGAAAATGCTGACGTTCTACAAGCCCGAAAACATAGTGTTTCTCGGATTTTCATCGGGCGGTGCACTGATACTCGGCCTTATCACATACATTAATGAACTGAATGACAGCGGCAGAAATATCCCTATGCCCGGACTGCTTATACCCATATCACCCGGAAGTATTCCTGTAACAGATGCAGAAAAAACAGCGATCAAAGCACTTGATAAAAGGGACATTATGATACCTGCGGAGTATATGTTTACCGCCCGTGAGATCATGTGCCACGGCAGTGATATTCCCGAAAAGTATCTTGCGACTGCGCACGGAGATTTCCGGGGTGCTCCCATGACGCATTTCTATTACGGCAGTGCAGAAACACTGTATGCCTTTGCACCGAGCTATGCAGAGAGCTACCGGAAAGCAGGCTCAAAGTGTATTATTCATGTGGGGAAAGGAATGCACCACTGCTATGCTTTGCAATACTTCATTCCCGGCTGCAAGCCTGCATTTGATGAAGTGATGGGGCTGATAAACAAATATTTCAAAAGAATAGCATAGGAAGAAACAACAAAGATGATGCTGCAATAGTTTTTTGTACTGCAATAAATCTGATGCTGCTGTCGATCATCGTTTTAAAGAAAAACAGGAGGGACAAAATTGAAAACCGAAAAAGACACAAATTTTATGAAGATCATCAACGGCTATGCAGGAGGTCATCGGCGCCTGATAACCGTCGGACGCATACTCGCCGCGGTCAGCGCGCTTATGGCACTCGTGCCGTTCTATGACATCTGGCGCATTATTCGCATAGCTGTAATGGGTGAAGACCCCGCAGGCATAGCTCCGATAGCGTGGACAGCGGTCGCCTGGACAGTCGGCTCGCTGCTGGTGTATATCGCGGCGCTTTTCTGCACACATATCGCCGCGTTTCGTGTACAAGCAAATATGCGAAGCACTCTTATGCGCAGGATACTCACGCTGCCGCTGGGAGTTTTCGATGAAGACGGCACCGGAAAGATACGGCGCACGGTGAGTGATTCCACGGCAGCCACCGAAACATTCATCGCCCACAATCTGCCGGATAAAGCGGTCGCGGCAGCTACCCCGATAGGGCTTGCGGCACTGCTGCTGATATTCGACTGGCGGATCGGGCTTATCTGCGTTATCCCTGCGATAATCGGATTTGTATTTATGATGTCTATGATGGGCAAGGGTATGCAGGAGAAAATGGCGGAGTATCAGAACGCCCTCGACACCATGAGCAGCGAGGCCACCGAGTATGTCCGCGGTATTCCCGTTGTGAAAGTCTTCGGGCAGTCGGTACACTCGTTCCGCCGCTTCAAGACCGCGATCGACAGCTACGGCAAGTGGGCAACAGACTACACGCTGATGCTGCGCCCGAAAATGGCGGCGTACATGACCTGCATCAATGCCGTGTTTGCCTTCATCGTGCTGGCAGCATATCTGTTTGCGGGCAACGGGATAACAAACGAGCTGATACTGAACATAATGTACTACATAATCGTGACACCGCTGTTCACGGTCACGCTCACGAAGATAGCCTACTCAGGCGAGCAGGAAATGGTGGTCAAGGACGCGCTGAAACGCATTGACATGATACTTGATATTACGCCGCTATCCGCTTCGCAAAAAGAGGAAATACCTGCCGACAATTCCGTGGAGCTGACAGGTGTCAGCTACCGCTACAAGGATGCGGCTGACGACGCGGTACACGGTCTGAACATCAGAATAAACGCGGGCGAGCACGTCGCGTTCGTGGGACCGTCCGGCGGCGGCAAGACCACGACCGCAGAGCTTATCGCGAGGTTCTTTGATGTCACCGAAGGCTCTATAAAGATAGGCGGCGCCGATATCCGTAATATCCCGCAGCAGAAGCTCATGCAGCAGGTCTCGTTCGTGTTCCAGGACAGCAGGCTTTTAAAAGCGTCGATACTTGAAAATGTACGTCTCGCACGTCCGGACGCATCGACAGCCGAGGTGCTCGCGGCGCTCGAACAGGCGCAGTGCGGCGACATTATCGCGAAGCTGCCCGACGGGGTGAATACGGTCATCGGTACGAAGGGGACATATCTTTCCGGCGGTGAGCAGCAGCGAATTTCAATTGCACGCGCGATACTGAAAAACGCACCGGTCATTATTCTCGATGAAGCTACAGCGTTTGCCGACCCCGACAACGAAACGAAGGTGCAGGCTGCATTTGAAGTTCTCGCAAAGGGTAAAACGCTGATAATGATAGCACACAGACTGAGCACAGTGAAGAACGCGGACTGCATCTACGTTCTCGAAAACGGCTCGGTTTCCGAGAGCGGCAGCCATGATGAGCTTATGGCAAAGGGCGGGACGTATGCGCAGATGTATGATGAATACACCCGTTCGGCGGAATGGAGGGTAACGGCATGATAGAAAAATTACAGCATAAATTCGCGCTCTCACGCGAGGGCGCCGTGGATATGGTGAAAGCCTGCATAAGCGTCACGGTGACGAACATCGTGCTTATGGCTTCGGCCGGAATTTTATATCTGCTTATTTCCGATATGCTCGGCGAGGGTCTCAGAACCGAATGCATACCTGTCTATGTGATCGGCGGCGTTTCTGTTCTCATTTTGATCTACATCACAAATTTCATTCAGTACAACGCGACGTTCCTCTCAACCTACAAGGAGAGCGGAGTGCGTCGGACAGCGCTTGCGGAACAGCTTCGCAAGCTGCCGCTGTCGTTCTTCGGGAAGAAAGACCTGTCCGACCTGACGACCACCATAATGTCCGACTGCGCGATGATCGAGACAGCGTCGAGCCACTGGATACCGGAGCTTATCGGCGCTCTGATCTCGACGGCGATCGTCGGGATTAGTATGTTCTTTTTCTTCGACTGGAGAATGGTGCTCGCAAGCTTCTGGGTGATCCCCGCGTCATTCCTGTTGATATGGTTGTCCGCAAATGCGCAGAAAAAAGCGGTAAGAAAAAACAACGGTGTTAAAATGGAGCTTTCCGACGGTATTCAGGAGTGCCTTGAATCGGTGCGAGATCTGCGCGCAAACAATGCGCAGGACAGGTATATGAGCGGTCTTGAAACGAAAATCAGAAATGTCGAAAAGCAGGCGCTGTTTACAGAGCTTAAGCTTGCGGTATTCGTGAACTCCGCAGCTATAGTTCTGAAGCTCGGCATCGCGACGACTGCGCTTGTGGGCGGTGCGCTGTTCGCATCGGGTGAGATAACGCTGCTGACATTCTTTATGTTTCTTATGCTCGTTTCGAGATTGTATGACCCGATGAATATCACATTGCAGAACTTCGCGGCAATAATCGCCACAGACATACAATGCGAACGGCTCGACGAGGTGCTTTCGCACGATATTCAGACAGGCGCGGAGCAGATGACGAATGACGGCTACGACATCGAATTTGACCACGTTTCATTCTCATATTCCGACGATACGGCAGTTCTCAAAGATGTTTCGTTCACCGCAAAACAGGGCGAGGTAACTGCGCTCATCGGTCCCTCGGGCGGCGGAAAGACTACAGTTTCGCGGCTTGCGGCAAGGTTCTGGGACGTGACCGGCGGCACGATAAAGCTCGGCGGTATGGATATTTCGGGAGTTGACCCCGAGACACTGTTCTCCGCGTATTCTATCGTATTTCAGGACGTTACTCTGTTCAATCAGAGTGTCATGGAGAATATCCGTATCGGCAGAAAGGACGCCACTGACGAGGAGATCATTAACGCGGCAAAGCTTGCGAACTGCGATGAGTTTGTGTCTAGGCTCCCCGACGGCTACAACACGCTTATAGGCGAAAACGGCAGCGAGCTTTCGGGCGGTGAACGCCAGCGTATCTCCATTGCCCGTGCGTTTCTGAAAGATGCACCGATAATCCTGCTCGACGAGGCTACCGCGTCCCTCGATGTCGATAACGAGACTAAGGTGCAGGCTGCACTCTCTCGGCTCATCAAGGACAAGACCGTTATGGTCATAGCCCACCGTATGCGTACAGTCGCAGGCGCTGACAAAATAGTTGTGCTGTCGGACGGCGTAGTCGCCGAGCAGGGTACGCCCGATGAGCTGCTGCAAAAAAACGGGATATTCGCACAAATGGCGAGACTTCAGACAGAGGGTCAGAACTGGTCGATATTTTGCGGTCGCGCAAATGGTCGCGGCAATGCTCGGTCATGAGGAAAGGGACATATCCTTCTATCTGCTGTGGTGTGCGGCAGGCGCAGCCGGATATATCTGCAAAGATACTTGCACGGCTTGCAATGCTGCTGCTCGTGCTGTTCGGGGTGACGCTGCTCACGTTCTTCTATACGAACCTGTCGCCGGTAGATGCGGCTTAGGCGCTCGCTGTGCGGCGTTACACACGCCCGCAAGTGGACAAAGGTAACAAGCAAGGATATAGTAAGCGTAAAAGTCAAGTAAGACAATATTTATAACAAAGACGCAGAGTTTCGGCTCTGCGTCTTTTTCTGCCTTTATCCTGCTTTTCACCGTGTTTACAGCTTTTACCAGGCATCAGCAGATTTCTTTCATCTGTTGAGAAGAAGGGAACGCCGTCTTTGGAAAGAACACTGACAGTGAAGTTCCCTGTCCGGAATAGTTCCGCTATACGCTCCTTATCGGATTCCTCTGTTTCTTCCTCAGTTGGAACCTTTTTTGTCACATCTATAAGGCACATATCCGTCTGAACGATCTGATCACTTACTTGCCTCATCTGCGGATATTCTTTCCCGATCGTGTTTTCTTACAAATACTGTTCCAGTCTGTGTCTGACCGTGAGCTTATCCTGTTTGTACTGTTCACCGATACGCTCTGTGTAAGCCGAGAACGCGCGGCACAGATCCGGGTGCTCGAAAAGTATCGTGA
>JAGBLA010000101.1 GCA_017635675.1 Ruminiclostridium sp. | reverse complement strand
CGCTTTTCCAGGTATCCAACCTCATTTTCGGCAACCGCTAACACCCGTTGAACATCAAAAGCCATATATGCCCCCTTAACAAAAAAGGGCGGGCAGCTAAAAGCCCCCGCCGGATTTGACATTTGATTTTACATTTCACTTTTTGTTTTGGTTTTTAGTTGATTATTTGACTTGTTCAATCAACCAATTTTGACTTGTTCAATCAACTAATCACTTGGAAATTACTTGCATTCCAGCGCCGGACCGGTGCCGCGCTTTTTCTGCTCGGACTTCTGCCGGGTAAGGAATGCTTCCCGCGCCTGTGCCGGGCCAAGGGCCGGAAGCACAAGATCGAATTCTTCCTGTGTCATCAATTCAAATTCGGATGTCTTGAACGGTCCGCCGTTTTTGACGCGTTCCTCAAAATCTGCACTTCTTTCGGTGATTTTGTTTGTGTTCTCCATATTTACCTCCTTATTAATCGCCGCAGACATATTTTTTATCTGCGGAAAATGCATCCGTTATCGGAATTTCGGTATATGTGCCGTTTTGTTTCTTCCAGGCTTTCACCGCTTCCGCGTAGCTGCCGGAACGCTTAACCCACAAATGATCCGTTTCGCCGCTCCCGCCGCCAATCGTAACGGCTATGACGGAATCGCCGCTGACGGTGTAAGTATATGTATAATGGTCTATTCCGGTTCCGACCGAATAAGTAACATCAAAGGATATACCCAACACCAAACCGCCATAATATCCGACAGTATGCCGAACCGTTGCGCTATCAAGCTGCGCCCGCGTTGGCAAGCTGTCCGGGGTAACCGTGATAAGGGTGTTCCTTTGGGACGGGAAATCAACCGATTCGCTGATCGCCGTACCGTTTACCATGATTTCGACGGCGGAAACGTGCGATGAATCAAGGCTTGCGCTTTCCCGGTGTCCATAACAGCGAACCTCTATAGCTTCTATCGTGGCGCCGCTGGGGATGCCGGAAAAGTCGAAACTATAATCAGCATAACCGATATCGCCGGAATACATATTGGATGATGTGCCGGACGATGACGGTTCTTCCGCGCTGCATCCGATACAGTACGCCGCATAGCTGGATCCGCTTTGGATGCTGTCCAGTTCGTAGTCTGCGGGTGTGGCGGTTATCGTTGAACCGGCGCCATGCGCTACTAACTGCGCTGTTATATCGGCGCCGTCTTTTGTGGCTGTGACGGGTTCGCTTTTGTCGGTCGGGGTAATCGTCAGCGTGTATTCTTCGCCGTCATAGGTCGAATAGGCGCCCGCCGGGCTGATTGTTCCGTTGCCGGTCAAGGTTGATGTTACGGTTGCCGGGTTCGGCAGCGTGTAATTAACCTCGATTTCTGCGCCGTAAATATAGAAATGCGCGGCGGTGTTTCGGGATGAACGACGGCAATTTATGCGGATGCCGAAATTATCGCCCATCGCCACCAAATCCGCCCACGGTACCGAACAAGTGAAATCATGCGTTGCGACTGTTGACGAAAGCGATGAGGAACTACCAACGCTTGCGCTTGTACCATTGTACAAGTACATATTCTGACTATATCCGCCGGAATAGTTGCCCTTTAGCTTGACCGTGAACGAATCCACCTCTGCCGCCGCCGGGATG
>JAGBLA010000100.1 GCA_017635675.1 Ruminiclostridium sp. | reverse complement strand
TCGTGCGCGCCTATGAGCAATTCCTGACGGCTTCGTGCCGTCAAGTCCCCTCACCGTGCGACAGCACGCTTTCGGAGCCTTTCCTTGCTCTCGGCGCAATTACCTCATTTTCTCTTTTCAAAGCGGTTTTTAGAGGTACCCCTAAGTAAGCGATATACCTGTACATATCGGCATTCTATCCCGAAAGGAGCATATTACCTATGAAAACACTGAAAAGGCTTGTCACCGGGTTTCTCGCGGCGGCAGTCATGCTTACGGGAGCTGTTACCGCTTCGGCGGCAAGCACCAAGGACACCCGTATAATCGTATCTCTCGGAGACTCCTACTCCTCCGGCGAGGGGATACCACCATTTGGCAGCAGTACCACAGCCGCCGACAAGGTAAAGGACCCCGACTGGATCGCCCACAGGTCTGACCTTGCGTGGGGCGGGAAGCTCACTCTCAGCGGAGTTGACGGCACCATGGCGGATCACCGCGGTACCAACTGGTTCTTCGCGGCAGCCTCGGGCGCCACGACTGGGAACATAACCGGGGAATTTACAAAGTCATACAATTATAACGACCTTACGGGTACGTTTACTCTTGAACCGCAGATAAACATATTCAAGCAGATAAAATCGGGCGACACCGACTACGTGACCATGACGATAGGCGGCAATGACATCGGATTCGCAGATATAATGGTGACCGCGTTCATGAAGCCGGATACCCTTGACGAAAGGCTCGAAAAGGCTTGGAAGGACTACGCGGATCACATCAGAGATGATCTTAAGAATACATACAAGGCTGTCGAAAAGGCGGCGGGCAAGCAGGCTGCGATAATCGTGGCAGGCTATCCGCACCTTATGAACCCCGACGGTTTCACAGTTTCTTACCTTGTCACAAAGGTGAAGGTCAAGGCGGCTTCCGTCAAGAAGGTGAACGACGCTACCGACAAGCTCAACAGCGAGATAAGCGCGCTTGTCGATGAATGTCGCGCCGAGGGCATGAATATCTGGTTCGCGCCCGTTGTCGATGAATTCAGCGGTCATGAAGCCTACACCAAAAAGCCATACATAAACGGCATAGTCATGGGAAGGCAGGAAGAGGATATGTTCGGCACCCCGCAGGGCATAAGCGGCTACTCTCTCCACCCCAACGAGGACGGCGCAAAGGCATACGCCAAGGCTGTTCAGAAGGTGATAGACAAGCTTGAGAGCGGCACCGCGGAAAGCACCGTTCCTACTCCCACAGCGACGGTGAAGACGGGCAAGATAACCATAAAATGGAACGCGGTGAGCGGTGCCGAGAAGTACAGGCTGATGCTCTACACCGACGGCAAGTACAAGTCGCTGAAAACCACCACAAAGACTTCACTTACGATATCCGGCGTAAAGAGCGGCACCAAGTACAAATACGCGGTGCGCGCCTATGTGAACGGCAAGTGGACGGCGATAGAAAAGGCATCCACCATAACCGTAAAAGCGAAATAATGACAAAAGGGCTCCAACCGGAGCCCTTTTTCTGTATGTGCTAATAAATGCTTGCATTATCGCTTTGAATGTGTTATAATATAAAAGTATATATCGGTGTATCACAGCCCCCCGGCGGAAGATACTGCCGGAATACACATAAAATACAACAGGAGGTAAGATATGGCATCACATTATCCGTTTTCGCAGGTGACACCCAAAATAGAGGAACTTGCGGAGCTTTGCACAGGCAATGGCAATATCGCCCCCGAGCTGTACCTTGAACACAACGTTTACTGCGGACTTCGCGATCTTGACGGCAAGGGCGTTCTCACGGGGCTTACGGAGATCTCGGAGATAGTCTCGAAACGCGAGGAGAACGGAAAGCTTGTCCCATGCGAGGGCGAGCTCTACTACCGCGGGATAAACGTGAAAGACCTTATAAACGGTTTCATTGCCGACGACCGTTTCGGATTTGAGGAGATAACCTATCTGCTGCTTTTCGGGCGGCTCCCGAATAAGGAGGAGCTTGACGACTTCATAAAGATGATAGGCTCGTTCAGACGGCTGCCGTCGTCATTCGTGCGGGACATCGTGCTGAAATCCCCGAGCAACGACCTTATGAACACCATTGCCCGCAGCGTGCTGTCGCTGTACGCTTATGACGACTATCCGAACGACCTTAGCATACCCAACGTTCTGCGTCAGTCGCTTGAGCTTATCGCGCTGTTCCCCATGCTGATAGTGTACAGCTATAACGCCAAGCGCTATTACATCGACGGCGACGGTCTTATAATACACCGCCCGAAGAAGAACCTGTCAACGGCGGAGAACATACTGTATATGCTCCGCGACGACTGCAAATATACGAAGCTTGAGGCGAAGGTGCTTGATATGTCGCTTGTGCTTCACGCGGAGCACGGCGGCGGCAACAACTCGACCTTCACGACCCACGTGGTCACGTCCTCCGGCACCGACACATACTCCGCGATAACTGCGGCGCTGTGCTCGCTGAAAGGTCCCAAGCACGGAGGCGCGAACCTCAAGGTCATGGGAATGTTCGACGAGCTCAAACGCGAGGTCAAAGACTGGCGGGACGACGACGAGATAACCGCGTACCTTGACAGGCTGCTGAGCAAGGAGGCGTTCGACAGGAGCGGTCTTATCTACGGCATGGGTCACGCGGTCTATTCCATATCCGACCCGCGTGCGCAGATATTCAAGCGCTATGTCGAAAAGCTCGCGGCGGAAAAGCAGATGGAGAAGGAGTTCGCGCTGTACAATTCCGTGGAGCGGCTTGCGGCGGAGCTTATCGCGAAAAAGCGCCGCATATACAAGGGCGTTAGCGCGAACATCGACTTTTACAGCGGATTCTGCTACTCTATGCTGGGGCTGCCGCTGGAGCTTTACACACCGCTGTTCGCGGCGGCGAGGATATCGGGCTGGTCGGCGCACCGCATTGAGGAGCTTGTCAACGGCAAGAAGATAATCCGTCCCGCATACCTTAACGTACAGCCCAAGACCGAATACAAGCCGCTTTCCGAGCGGTGAGACGAAAACCGTCCACATCGGAGGTGAGGACATGGACTTGCTTGCGGAAAAGTTTTCCGGCATAGCAGACTCAAAGAACTGGCTCGACATCGTGCCTATCGAGGTGGGTATGTCGGGTGAGAACAAGTACCACATAACGCGAAACAACGGCGTGGAGCTTATCATGCGCACCTCGGGCATAGAGAACTACAAGCGGCACTGCGAATGCGCCATGTTCTCGCAGTATATCCATGAAAAGCTCGGGCTTAACATGAACCTGCCGCTGGAAGTGGCAGCGTGCTGCGGCGACACGCTCGTATATACGCTCTACACATGGGTCGAGGGGATAGACGCGAACTCCCGCATACTTAACCTCCATACCCCCGAGCAGGCTCGTTTCGGGGAAAAGGCGGGCGAGCTCCTGCGGAAGATACACAGAGTAAAGGCTCCGAAGTCGGTGATGCCGTGGGATATCTACTACGGGCGTAAGCTTGACGAGATAATCGGTAAATTCCGGCTGATACGGCAGGATTTTGAGGGCAGCGACAAGGCGCTGAAATTCATCGAGGAAAGCCGACCGCTGCTCAAAGACCGCCCGCAGACAGCTTTGCACGGTGATTTCCACTCGGGAAACCTTATACTTATGAATTACGACGAATACGGGGTCATCGACTTCGGGCGCTGGTGCTGGGGCGACCCGTATATGGATTTCCAATGCCTGCGGCGCTCGTGCAGCGTCCCGTTCTCACGCGGGCAGATAAACGGCTATTTCGGCGGCAACGTTCCGGGGGATTTCTTCGCGCTCATGGCGCTTTACACTGCGGCGGATATGTTCCGCAGGATATGCGAGGCATATACATACGCCCCGCGCAGCCTTACCGATGTCATCGCGGCGGCGGAAAAGACAGTCCGCGAGTACAACGGATTTGACGGGCTTGTACCCACATGGTACTGAGCGAAAAGGGAGCAGCATGAAAAACATCATTTTGACGGGAATGCCCGGAAGCGGGAAAAGCACCGTGGGCGTAGTGCTCGCGAAGACGCTCGGTATGCGGTTCGTGGACACCGACCTTATAATACAGCAGGAGCAGCATGATGTCCTTTGGCGGCTTATAGAGCGTTACGGCGTCAGTCGCTTTGAGGAAATGGAGGAGGAAGCCCTCCTGTCGGTCATGGACACCTGCGACACCGTAATTGCCACAGGCGGCAGCGCGGTGTTCTGCGAGCACGGCATGAACTTCCTTAAACAGACGGGCGTGTGCGTGTATCTCGATGTGCCGTGCAGCGAGCTCAGACGCAGGCTCAGCAACATAAAGACCCGCGGCATAGCAGCCGCGAAGGGCATGACTGTCGAGGATATCTTCACCGAGCGAAGTCCGTACTACGAGAAATACGCGGACATACGCATAGACTGCTCAAAGCTCGGCATCGAGGAGATAACCGAGATAATAGCGGACAGGGTAAAAAGCGAAAATGGACAATAATTACCGCTATCGGCACGAGATAAAATACCGCATAAACGGCGGCACCTACCATATACTACGCGGGCGTTTCGCGGCGGTCATGGAGCATGACGAGCACGCGAAAAGCGGAATGTACCGCGTGACGAGCCTGTACTTCGACGACGTTTACCGCACAGCCTACAAGGACAAGGTGAACGGCGCTCTGAAGCGAAAGAAATACCGCGTGCGCGCCTATGGGCATGACACTGACGGCTTTCGCACCGAGCCGTCGCTGATACGGCTCGAAGAAAAGGTAAAGCACGAGAATGTGGGCTTCAAAAAGACCACCGTGCTGACAATGGAGCAGTATAAGAGCCTGCTCGCGGGGGACTTCGGCATCTTCGCGGGGGAGGAATACGCGGATACCGCCGCGGGGGATATGTTCGCCTCCGACCGCGCCGCGCACCTTTCGCCCGCGGTGATAGTGGATTATCTGCGTGAGGCTTACACCTGCCGCGCGGGCAATGTGCGGGTGACATTTGACATGAAAATATCCGCCTGTACGAGCGGATATGACATATTCCGTGAGGACAACGTTTTCTGCACCGTCATGCCCGATAACGACATCGTCCTCGAAGTCAAGTACGACAGCTTTATGCCGGACTATGTGCGTCAGCTCCTCAGCGGGATAACCGCACAGCAGGAGTCCGTATCGAAATTCATTCTCTGCAGCGACAGGCTGCGGGGCAACTACCTGTAAAGGGAGAAAAGCAATGGAAACAAGAGTTATGAGCGTTCTCAGCGAGACGCTAAAAATGTTCGGCGACGACCTCAACTTCTCGACCCTCACTCCGGCGGCGATACTTGCGGCAATGGCGACCTCGCTGCTGTGCGGTGTCATCGTGTATCTCGTTTACCGTTTCTGCTACCGCGGAGTGGTATATAGCGACAATTTCAGCATACTTCTGGTGATGATAACCTCCATAACCGGCTTCATCATAATGACCATAAGCTCCAACGTGGTGCTGTCCCTCGGTATGGTGGGCGCGCTGTCCATTGTGCGATTCCGTTCGGCGATAAAAGACCCGCTTGATATCGGTTTCCTGTTCTGGGCGATTGCCGCGGGAATAACCGCAGGAGCGGGGCTGTACTTCGTGGCGATAATAGGCACCGTGTCCATAGCGGTGATATACATAGTTTTCTCGATGTTCAAAAAAAGCCGCCGGAGCTATCTGCTTATCGTCCATTACACCGACGCGGCGTCGGATAATGTAGATGCAGTGCTCGGCGGCATGAAGTACCGTCTGAAAAATAAGTCAAAGACCGGCGAAAACAACGAGCTTACCATAGAGGTAAAGGTGAAGAACAACGACACCTCGGGGCTTTCGCGGTTCAAGGGCATCGAGGGCGTGACAAGCGTGACGCTGCTCGAATATAACGGTGAGTATATGAACTGACGGCTTTACAGCGAGGAGATGTAGCGGATAGCCTCGGTAGCGGCGCTTGCGCCGTCAGCCGCGGCAGTCACGAGCTGGCGCACGGACTTCGTGCGGTTGTCGCCCGCCGCGAAAATGCCCGGGGTATCGGTGCGGCAGTCCTCGCCCGCCGCGATGTAGCCCGCCTCGTCGAGCTTCACGAGCTTCGCGAAGTTCATGTTCTCGGGTACGCGTCCCACGGCAACGAAAAGCCCGTCAAGCTCTATCGTGCTCACGCTGCCGCTCTTGTCGGTGACTTCAACGGCGGTGAGCTTCTTGTCGGCGATAAGCGCCGTCACGGTGCTGTTATATACGAATTTCACAGTCTCGCGTGCCTTGAGCGCGGAGACTGTTTTTTCGTCTCCTCTGAACTCGTCGCGGCGGTGTATCAGATACACGGTCTTTGCAAGGTCGGCGAGGTACAGCGCGTCTTCAAGCGCGGTATTTCCGCCGCCGACGACTGCCACGGTCTTGCCGCGGTAAAATGCTCCGTCACAGGTGGCGCAGTAGGAAACGCCGCGCCCTGTGAGCTCCTCCTCGTTGGGAAGTCCGAGCTTTCGGTTCTGCGAGCCTGTGGCGATAATAACAGCCTTGCAGGTGTAGCGGTTGTCCGCTGTCACCACGGTCTTTTCGCTGCCGCCGTCGATGATATCCACAGCCTTCGCGAACACAAATTCCGCGCCGAGAGCCTGCGCCTGCTCATAGACCTTCGTCGCGAACTCAAAGCCCGAGATATGGGCGGTGACGGGGTAGTTTTCGATGTCGGGAGTGTTGATTATCTGTCCGCCGTAGGTAAGAGCTTCAAGCACGAGGACGCTCTTTGACGCGCGGCGTGCGTAGATTGCGGCAGTCATGCCGGCGGGTCCTGCTCCGATAATAATTATGTCATACATGGCAGCACCCACTTAAATCATCTTTGCTATCTCGGTCTTGGGTTTAAGTCCCACGCTGCGCGCGGACTCCTTGCCGCCGCGGAACACGATGATGCAGGGGATAGAAGAGATACCGTAATCCGCGGCTATATCGCTCTGGTCGTCAACGTTTATGGAAACGAACTTAGCGTCATCGCGCTCCTCCGCGAGCTGCTCGATTATAGGTTTGAGCATCTGGCAGGGTCCGCACCAGTCTGCGTTGAAATCCGCAACAACGGGCTTGTCGCACTTTAAAACTTCATTTTCAAAGGTTTCACTTGTTACTTCGATTACTTTCATGGCAGAAGCCTCCTTTAGTTTTATATACTTATTATAACAGGTTTCTGCGCATATATCAATACTTTTTTGTAAATTATGTCGAAACAGTCTCAAATGAATTGAATTTCACCTTCAGCCCTCCTGCGGTGAGCTCCGCAGGGCAGGCGTCCTCGGAAAGCGTGACGGTGTAGCTACCGAGCTCCGATGTGCCGGAAAGTGACGAGCCTGCTGCCGCATCGTATGCGCAGGCAAGCGCCCTCGCCATGCTCACGGCGCTCTCACAGCTGTCGGAGCTGCCCTCAAGTCCGAGCATTGACAGCGAGGTGCCGTCCTCGCTTATTTTCATGGTAAGCCCCTCCAGCGCGTAAGGTTCGCTCACCGTAAGTTCCCATTCGCCCGCGGCTGTGCGGGTGACCTTTGCCGACAGGTCTATCCCCTCGTAGGAGATCTCGGCGTCGGCGCTGAACGCGATATCCGGTGCCGCCGCCGGTGCGGGAGGCTCAGCGGGCGCGCAGGCGGAAAGCACCGCCGCCAGCGGTATCACGGGCAAAAAACGTTTCAAAGACATAAAAAAACCACCTTTTTCATTGAACTGCTTTCCTTGTCGTGAAAGATGAAAAAGGCGGTTATTTTAGGCAATGCCGCACAAATAGACGCACGCAACCTTTGCATCGCTGCTTATAGCGCCGCATCGTGCGGCGTTTTGGCAGCGATCATAAGAGCATCATGCTCTTGCTTGCATATTATTCCGTCATCTTGCACAGAAATTCCTTGACTTGCGATCTTATTTCATTATTTCGGGCAGTATGCGCGGTATATCCCGCGGGAGTATCCCTGCCATACCGCAGGTGCGGGCGAGCTTATCCGCCGCGAGCCCATGCAGATACGCGCCGAGGGCTGCCGCGTACATAAGCTCTGTACCCTGTGCCGCGAGCGACGCAATCATTCCCGCGAGTACATCGCCGCTGCCGCCCTTTGCGAGCCCTGCGTTGCCTGTGGTGTTCACGAAGGTCTGTCCGTCGGGCGAGGCGATAACGGTATTCACGCCTTTAAGCACCGTAACGCAGCCGTATTCCTTGGCAAACGCTTTTGCCGATGCTATACGGTTTCCCTGTATCTCCGATACGCTCTTGCCTGTCATTCGTGAGAACTCTCCGGGGTGCGGGGTCACGATAACCCCCTTTTTGCTTTCTTTCAGTACATTTATATTCCCCGCAATGGAATTAAGACCGTCCGCGTCGATAACTACGGGACAATCCGCGTTCTTTATGACGATTTCTGTCAGATCCGCGGTGGTCTTGCGGTTTCCGAGCCCGCAGCCCACAAGGATAGAGTCGTATTTCTGCTTTTCCAGCTCCACCATTATCATATCCACGGATTTATCGTTGATGAAGCCGTCGAAGTCCTGCTCAAGCGGCAGGTATGTGGTCTCGGGGACCGCGGCGGCAATTGCGTTGATGACACGGGTGGGCGTTGCGAGAGTGCAAAGCCCCGCGCCCATTCGCAGAGCGCCGTCGGTGGAAAGCAGAGCGGCTCCCGTGTAGAACGCGCTGCCGCTTATGTTGAGCATCCTGCCGAAGGTACCCTTGTGGGACTCGACGGTGCGCTTGGGCATGAACTCGAAGAGTACGTCCTCGGTGAGCACCGCCTCACAGCTTTCATAGCAGTCCGCGGGTATGCCTATATCCGCAAGTATTATCCGTCCGCAGCTCTCGTATGCCGGGTGGTTGTAAAGCCCTGTCTTCATAGCACCGAGGACGATGGTGAAATCGGGTCTGAACGCGCCCTCTGCCACCGCGCCTGTGTCGCTGTCTATGCCGCTCGGCACATCTACCGATATCTTGACCCCGGGACTTGCCTCGTTGACGAACCCGAACAGGTCTTTGATGTTATCTTCGAGCTCCCCGTGAAATCCCGTGCCGAACACGCAGTCGATTATCGCGTCGCAGCTTCCGAGCGCGCGTTTCACTGCGTCCTGACGATGAACGTACAGTGTGGACTTCACCACCTTCTCGTAGGTAGAGTAGCACTGACGCGCCGTATCGGACTTCGGGAGATCCTGCACGAATACAAGTATAACGCTTGCTCTCGCCTCGGTGAGCATATTTGCGATGACTATGCCGTCGCCGCCGTTGTTGCCGCGTCCCGAGAGCACTACGAAGGTCTTGTCCTCCACTCCGTCGAGAAGTCTCGAAATACGTCCGAAGCACGCTTCACCCGCATTGCGCATGAGCGTCATGTACGATGTCCCGTTTCTGTCGGCAGTCGCCTCGGCAGCCTTCATCTGTTCATTTGTTACGGTAAGCCGCATTTTTTACCTCCCGGAGAGGGGAGACCTCCCCCGTGTAGAATTTATTGTCCGCTCCCGCCGGTGACGGGAGCCGTGAAGTCAGCCCTGCTGAGTTCCGAAGGAGTAATAGCCTCTTTTCAGTACTGCTGTCTGTGTGCTGTCGCCCTCTCCGTCGGAGCGCAGTACTGCCGTTATGGTATCGGTCTCGGGGTCGTATGTGCAGTCGAAGAAGAAAGCGGAGCCCATTGCAAGCTTGAAGCTGTTGCCGTCCTGCATCTTCTGTGTGAGTATAATGGTACCGGGGTTGTTGTCGCGCAGTAAGCCGCAGTACGCGCCGATGTCGAAGTTGCCCGCAAATTCATCGGGGGTCTTGCTGTACTTCTCGCAGTATTCGTCAACGTTCATGCCTTCATAGGTGTCGATAGTCCATGCGCCGAGGTACTGATATGTCGGGAAAGTATCTGCCCTTGTGAGCTTTATGGTATCGCCGTCAAGGATAAGCAGAGCGGTATCGTCTTCCTTGTTGTAGGTGAGCTTTCCTTCAAGGTCGTTCTCGTCGGCTTCCGTCTCAAATACGTCCATGCCGTCATTGTGCGGGTTGAGTAGGTAATAGTCGTCGTTTGTGAGCCAGTAGTCCTCGTCATAGAACGCGAGAATGTAGTTGCTGTCGATGATGACGGTCTTTGTCTCGCCGTCCTCGTCGGTGGCAGTCCATTTGCCCTCCACATCTTCTATCATAAGGAACTCGTCGCTGTTCATGCGGTCTATGTTTTTGAGGGAGAAGCTTATGTCGTTCTTTACGTCGTAGAGCACAGCGGTGCCGTCATCGGCGAGTGTGAAGTATGCCTCGGTCTCGCCGCTGTCATTGACGAGTGCCGCAGCTTCCTCACCGCCGTAGGTCTCGCCGTACACGAGTTTCTCGGAGGGATCCTGACCGCCCGCGCCTGTCAGACGGGTAATGGTATCGCCCTCGATGCTGAATACGATGTCAAGATCCTCGGGCTTGAAGTCGCCGCTCTGCAGCAGCTCGCTCACCGTGTTGCCGTTTATTGCTGTAAGCACCCATGTGCCGTCGTAGCCTGTGCTTTCGCCGTTGCCGTTTTCGGGGAGCTCAGGCTCCTCGGGTTCGGGCTCGGGGATAGTTGTAGTGGTGGGTTCGCCCTTCATAAGGTAAGGCGCGGTGCCGACGATGTAATCGCCGATAAAGCCTGTCTCGTCCTCCCAGGGATAGAGGTAGTCTATGAAGTTGAAGATATTCGGCAGGTTTGAGGGGATATCGTATCTGTCGTCCGTGAGCACCACGTTCACGCCTATGTTGGGGTAGCCGGGAACATCTGTGTAGTGGACTTCTACATAAGCCGCGTCGAGGACCTCGTCCAGGTAGCCGCCTGTGTAGTCAATGTCTTCGAGCCCGTCAAATCCCGCGTTGTCGATTATCTCGGGCTTTCCGTCCGTGAAGTACATTTTGATGATGCCGGTGCCGTACTTCTTGTCCCCCTCGTACATTTTTGAGGATATAACGTTATAGATAGAGAACGCGTAGTCGCTTGCGAGGTATTCGCTGTATTCGTTGTAGTTCTTGTAGTGGTTCGCGTAAATGGAATCGGAAGGCTTCGGATCGCCCGTAAGACCGCCGCCGAACAGTCCTGCGAGCAATTCATCGCTTATGCCGAGAGACCCGGCAAACTCGTGGAGCCAGGCGGCGGAGTCCTCTCCGATCTTTTCGTAGAGCTTCGGGTCATCGATCTTGTACGCGCCGGAGGCGTCGGGCATCTCAACGGTCTCGTTCCTGGCTTCCGTGCGTGCGGTCCAGCCTATCGAGCCGATATCGCCTGCGGACAGCTCCGCGGAGGTGGTGTAAATATCGTTTTCAATGCTGCTGTCAAATGTAATGGTTATCTTCTTGAGCTCGTCGAGAAGTCCCTTGGGGCTGATAGACGTACCTGCCTTCTCGTCCGCCTTGTTGAATATCTCCTCAAGCGGCGCGAGCATTCTGTCGGGGTCGGAGGGGGTTATGACGTATCTGCCGACGCTCACGTCCTTCCCCGCGAATTTCTTTGTGCCGGTGCCTGTGAAACTGCACTCAAAGCGCACGTCCTCTATCTTGAGGTCGGGTATGGTGCTGTCGATCTTAACGACTGTGATACCGTCCGCGGCGTTTGTTTTCTGAGTGCCTGCGCTGATTGTGATGCCTTTGTTATCCTTATCGAACACGCTTGCGCCGACGTAATTGCTTTTGTTCTTGCTGTCGGTTATACCCGAGACGCGGAATGCGACGGAACCGTCACCCAAAAGCTCCAGCGAGCTTGCGAGGATGTTGTTGTGGACATCAACGATGTGGTGAACTATAACGGAAGCTTTAGTGTTCTTCTTTATGTTGTCGGTCGCGAAGAAGGAGCTGTAAGTTTCCTTGTTTATCCCGAATGCCTCGTTCACGTAGCTTACGAGGTACTCGTCATTGCCGAGGAACTCGTATATCTTTACCACGACATCCGCGGTCTGTTCCGCAGACAGGCTTATCGCGGCATCTGTGCCGGTGACGCTTGCGGTGACTTTGCCGTTGTTCCCTGGGAGCTCCTCGCTCCATGTTATGTTCTTGGTGTATGTAATTGATGCGTTGTCAAGGCTGTTCGAGTATATCTCGACTATTTCCTTGCGGATACGCCTGAGCTCCTCGGGGTCGAGACCCTTCACGGTCTTTGTGCTGTTTGCGAGCTTTGACTTTGCGGCGTCGATATCGGACTGAGGAATGAACACCTTTGTGTCGGATATGCCCGGGAATGCTATGAGTATGCCGGTATCGTTCCTGTAAAACTCTGCCGTGCCCTCATGACCTTTATTGTCGGTAACGCCTATCGAGTACAGTTTTGTAGAGCCGTTAGCGATCTTGCTTGTCAGAGCCGCGCTGTTTATCGTGTCAAGAATTTTGCGGGTAGTTTCGTTGTCGAACACAGCGAACACGCTGCCGAGCTTTACGTTGAGGTTCTGCTGAGTGAAAAGCACAGTACCCTCGGGAACATCTGCGGCGTCGAATTTGTCGATGAGACCGGACGCGAGTATCTGCTCCGTGATGTCCATGCTTGCTGTCTCGCCGCTCGTATCGCTTGATAATGTGGAAAATGACTTGTAGGCAGTTCCGGCGCTCTGCGAGGTGATATTGAGCGTTGTATAAACGCTCTCCTCCTCGACGCCCGTATCCTTGACGAGACCTCTTTCGAGCATCTTTGCGTAGTTAGCGTCGCCCATTATCATGCGGGTTATATCGGCATGGAAACAGAAATATCCGACAGCCGCGCCGCCGAGCACAACAACTGCGGCAGTGATACCCGCGATAAGACCGCCCTTGCCTTTCTTTTTCTTTGCCGGTGCGACCGGTGCTGCCGGTGCTGCCGGTGCGGGCTGCACAAATGTGTTTGCCGCGGGCTGCACGGGAGTAGGCTCAGGTTCAACGGGAGCCGCTGCGGGCTGAACGGGAGTAGGTTCGGGCTGAACGGGAGCCGCCGCGGGCTGAACAGGAGCGGGCTCGGGCTGAACGGGAG
>JAGBLA010000010.1 GCA_017635675.1 Ruminiclostridium sp. | reverse complement strand
TTGAACAGGGCAAATTTTAGCTCTTCGTCGGAGGCAGGGTCTTTGGTTTTGCTTGTGTCTTTGCCAAGAAGATAATCAACAGAGACGTTGAAATATGAGGCGATTTGAACAAGGATATCACCATTCGGTACAGAACCGTTTTTCCACGCAGTTCCTTTTGACGTGCTTAATCCAAGATGTTTTAATAGTGCGGTTATAGTTGTTCCTTTGGATTGGCATAAGTTGTTTAGAATATCATAAAACATAATAACACCTCTTGACAGATTCCGAAATCAGAATTATAATATAATTGTGCAAGCAATACAGAAATGGAGAAAATAATGGAAGTTAATAACAGTGATAATATAAATTCTGTGAAACCGGCCAAAGCATTAAAAACAGAACTTACGGTTAGCGAGGGAATAAAAGTAGAGATAACATTTGGAGAGATAATCAAAATAGAGGTTATAATTGGTAAGGGGTCAGAAGAAAATCCTTTTCGTCGAGCAATTATATATTATAACAAAGAGGGATACTTTACGGCTGGTATAAATACGATTTGGCCAATAGAAGAGTAATCACTTTTCTAATTGAGCAATCTTTTCAATCATTTCAGCCTTTTCGTGTTCCTGAACATACCACTCGTCTATTATATATTCTATAAGCCAAAGAAAAGCTTTGGCTTCTTCTTTGGATACTTCGACTATAACGTTGCTTTCGATTTTTAAATGAGCCCCTAAATTGCCGATTTTTCTGAGTGAATCAATGGCATCTAATAATTTACCGGATACCTTGTTTTTTATAGCATTTATCTTATCATACAAGCTTCCGCCTGTCACACCGAAGTGGTTTGTAATTATTTCATCAATACATCTGCGTGATAGAACCGCTGATGCTTTTGGGCTCATATCAAGAACTGTAATTGCTTCTCTATAATCACTGATTATGTGTTGAGGAACATATTTGGGAAATGGTTTGGCGTTGCATTTGGGCATTACTTGATGGATCAGATCAGAATTATCAATGTAGGCTTCTTTATTATCTGATGCCATATCAGTAATGTGGTCAATGGTAATTGTAGGCTTTCCACACTTTTTATATGGGCATTTTGTCATAGTAATTCTAAACGCTTCTTTAGATTTGTCGGCTATTCCACGAACGCCAAAACAAGAAAAATTAAAATAGTATTCTATATATGATTGATGAATAGATGTCGTACTGCTGGTTGTTAAGGGATATGTTTCACCGCAAAAAGGACATACCATTTTATCATTGTTGATCATAACACCCTCCTAAACCGCCCACCGTAGGGCGGTTTTGTTTTATTTGCACAGCTTTCAACAAGTAAATTTGTTGTATATCACGAAAATTCTATTTTCGGAATATTTATATTGACAAAATCCGAAAATAGAATTATAATATTACTTGTAAAGTCAATTAGACCAAATAGGCAAAAATAAACCAGACCGTCATAATGGCGGCTTCAAAAAATATTTATCGTATTGCTTGCACCTATATGATATAACATTTTTCCCTGTTTGTCAAGTGATTTTTACGAAATAAGTCATAAAAAGGGGGTGATAGCCATTTATGAGGTGTTCAAAGCAGAGGTCGCAAAGATAAAGCGGCTCCGCAAACTCACAAACGCCGATATAGGCGAAATGACAGGTTTTAGGAAAAGCACGATAGACCTGTTCATGACCTCGCCTGAGCATAAGGCAAGGGACGACAGCGAGGCAGTAGCACAGGCTATTGCTAAGGCATTGGAAATTGAACTTTAGGAGGACAACACATGAACGAAGTAACAGTATTTAACAACAACGAGTTTGGGTCGGTAAGGACAATTGAGGTAGGCGGCGAGCCTTACTTCGTAGGAAAAGATGTGGCGGCGGCGCTTGGTTACAAAAATACAAGCAAGGCACTTCAGGATAACGTCACAGAAAAACACAAGGTGATAACTAAAGTTACTACCTTTGGCGGAGATCAGGACTGCATTGCGATTGATGAAGCAGGAATGTATAGGCTTGTTTTCGGAAGCAAGTTACCGAATGCTGAAAAATTTACCGACTGGGTGACAGCGGAAATTCTTCCTTCGATACGCAAGCACGGCGCGTATATGACCGATGATACGCTCGAAAAAGCTCTGACTTCTCCCGATTTCCTTATTCAGCTTGCAACACAGCTTAAGGAAGCAAAAGAGCAGAACAAGGTACTTGAAGTTAAGGTTTCATCTCTTACCGTGGACAAGCAGATCATGCAGCCCAAAGCTGATTACTTCGACGAGCTCGTCGACAGGAACCTGCTTACCGGCATCAGAGAGACCGCAAAAGAGTTACAGGTCAAGCCGAAGATGTTTGTGAACTTTCTGCTTGAGAAAAAGTACCTCTACCGTGATAACAAGGGCAAGCTGATGCCATACGCAAAGCATATTGAGACCGGTCTCTTTGAACTAAAAGAGTTCACAAACGAAAAGACGGGCTTTTCAAGCACACAGACCCTTATAACACCCAAAGGCAAGGAAACTTTCAGACTTTTACTTATAGGATAGCGAGGTGAACACAATGAACGAAGTAACAGTATTCAACAATGAGGAGTTCGGCAAGGTCAGAACTCTCACAATCAACAAAGAGCCGTGGTTTGTGCTCAAAGATATCTGTACCGCTCTCGGTATGGGAAAGAACAGGGCGGCAGATACCGCAAAAAGGCTCGACAAAGATGAGTACGATTTGACCGTACTCACCGACAGCGTAGGCAGAGAGCAAAAGGTTTACATAGTAAACGAGAGCGGTCTGTATGCTGTAATACTTAGAAGTGACAAGCCGGAGGCTCAGGCTTTCCGCAAGTGGATCACAAGCGAGGTACTCCCGTCTATCCGCAAGACCGGCTCTTACAGTCTCGGTGGTAATGACGAGTACAGCAAGAAGTCCACATCTGTCGGAGAGGTTGCAAGTCTGATAAAAACACTCCGCGGAGTAATGAAAGACCAAAAGAGCAAGCCTCGTAAGATAGCGGTAATGGCAAAGACGGTCTGCGACCAGTTTGGCATCAATCTCCCGGACAAGTTTGTTGAGGAGAAACACGACAGCGGGCAGTTTGTCTTTCCGGGCTTTTCGGAGGAAGACTGAAAACGAGGTGAAACAAGATGAACCATAACAGCACAAATCAAGGTGGCGGCGGGATTGGATTTACCGGAATGTTACAAGTTGCATTTATAGTTTTGAAACTGACAGGGTATATCGACTGGTCGTGGATATGGGTTTTAGCTCCGTCTTGGATTGTCTTTGCGCTTGCTTTTGTAATTGCTATTATACTAGCATTCCGTGAGAGGTAAAAATGCAGCAGATCAAAAACATCCCCCGTACAGGATCTCAGATGAGCTACACGGGCGACAGAAAACAAGCCCGACCAATTACCGGGAAAACCGAAACGTCGCGCAGAGAGCCGTTCAGAGCGGTTCTGTGCGAAGTAATAAGAAAGGAAGTGAGCTTATGTCAGAAAAAGGTATGACTCCGGAAGAGTTCCAGCAGCTCGAACCTTACGAGCAGGGACACTTCTTCAAGACACTGTATCAGTGTGTGCTTGATTTCAAACAGAAGCCGGGCGGTCAGGAAATGCTCGACAGGATCATCGAAGAAAAGGAGATACCGGCATGAAAAGGAAGCATATCGCATTCGGTCTCTGCATGGCTGCTTTCGCTGTGCTGCTGTACATAGTGCCGCCGGTAACGGAGACTGTGCCACTCGCAGGAGCAGCCCTCGGAGCAGTAATGCTCACAATAATGGCTGTATGTGTGTTTAAAGGAGGACTTACAGATGTCTCCGGAGAATAAAAAAGAAGCCCCACAGACGAATCCGCAGGACAAATACAAAAATATTCACAAAAACATAATAACAGAAAACTGCGGATTTGTCAAGAGGGAGCTTGTTGTTGACAACTTCGCCGGTGGTGGCGGTGCTTCAACCGGTATTGAACAGGCTATCGGGCGTAGCGTTGATATAGCGATAAATCACGACCCCGACGCGATAGCGATGCACAAGGTAAATCACCCTAAGACGAAGCACTACTGCGAAAACGTCTGGGACGTTGACCCGAAGGAAGCCTGCAACGGCTTTCCGGTCGGTCTTGCGTGGTTCTCTCCCGATTGTACGCATTTCAGCCGTGCAAAAGGCGGTAAACCGGTTGACAAAAACATTAGAGGTCTTGCATGGGTAACTCTCCGCTGGGCTTATGAAGTCCGTCCGAGGGTGATAATGCTCGAAAACGTCCCAGAAATACAGACGTGGGGACCTCTCGGAGCCGACGGCAGACCGATAAAAGAGAGGGCAGGGGAGACGTTCGACGCGTTCTGCTGTATGCTCGGGAAGTCGGGATATCCGAGGAATAGTCCCGCATTCCTTGAAATGTGTGAAGCGCTGAACATATCTCCGGACTCGGAGCAGGCAAGAACGATCTCGGACGGGCTCGGCTATGATGTGCAGTACAGGATCCTCAGATCGTGCGATTATGGAGCGCCGACAACGCGAACACGGTTCTATATGATTGCGCGGTGTGACGATGAACCGATAGTCTTTCCGGAGCCGACACACGGCAAAGGTCGCACCCCTTATCGGACGGCGGCAGAGATCATCGACTGGAGCGTACCGGCAAAGAGCATCTTCGAGAGGGACAAGCCTCTTGCGGAAAATACGCTGAAACGTATAGCACGGGGCATAAAGAAGTTCGTTATCGACAATCCGGAACCGTTTATCATTCCGATCGGATATGGTGAGCGCAAGGGGCAGGAGCCGAGAGTAAACAGCATCAACGAGCCCCTCGGAACGGTTGTCGGAAGCAATAAGCACTATGTTGTCGCTCCCTCGATAATCCAGTACCACAGCGAGACAAGCTACGACGAAGTACGGGGTCAGGAACTCACAGAGCCGCTTATGACAGTCGATACTTCCCCGCGGTATGCGCTTTCCGTAGCTCACATAATGAAGAACTACGGCGGCGGTTACAAGGGCGCGGGAAGTGCCGCTGATGCCCCGCTTGATACGGTCACGGCGAAAGATCACAACGAGCTTGTAACGGCTAATATCCTCACGATGCGAAACCACATGGACGGTCAGAGGATAGATGCCCCCCTTGGTACAATATCGTGCTCAGGCGCTCACCATGCAGAAGTACAAGCCTTTCTCGTGAAATACTTTTCGACGGGAACAGCGAAGCCGGTGACGGAACCGCTCGACACGATAACTACGAAGGAACGCTTCGGGCTCGTTACGATCCACGGAGAAGATTACATCATCACCGATATCCGAATGAGAATGCTCACGCCGAGAGAACTGTTCCGGGCGCAGGGGTTCCCCGAAAGTTACATAATAGATCACGACAGCGAGGGCAGACCGTACCCGAAGTCAAAGCAGGTCGCACGCTGCGGGAACGCGGTCACTCCGCCGGTACCGTGTGCGCTTGTAAGGGCAAATCTGCCGGAGATGTGCGGAGGTGAAGAACGTGCCGCAGGTTGAAAACTTCATAAAACCTTCATATCGTTTTACAGAAGTCAATCGGCTGATGAAAGAATTGTCGCTTGATATGAAGATTGAGATAGCAATTGAGATCATAGGACGAGCCCTCAGAGCTTGCCGACACATTCCCGCTATTGCATTTTCCGGCGGTAAGGACAGTGAAGTAGTCGCTGATCTTATCGAGCGGTTCTATCCAGAGGAGTTCAAAAAGGTGCATTGCATTTTCGGCAATACGGGCATAGAGTTTCCGGAAAGTCTGAAATTTGCCCGGCAGTACGGAAAAGAGCATTTCGGAGATAGATTTCACGAGACAAAGCTGCTCACACTGGAAGAAGATGAGCTGCGGTATGACTTTGCAAGAAAGATCGTGCAGGAGCTTGATGAACTCGGTCAGCTTGACAGAATTTTGAAGCCTGACGGAAAGCTCAAAGGGCAAAAGGCTCTGGTTGAAGCGGCAAAAGAACTCGGTTATCAGCTTGACCATTCAAACTGCTATTTCAAAGGTCATACAATGAACTTCTCATACTGCATTGAACAGTACGGCGCGCCGCTCCTCGGAAAATCAGCGAGTAAACTCGATGCTCACCGGATCAACATAGAATGCTTTCTAAAATATTCGAGTTCGGACAGCGAAAATGATGTGACGCGCGAATACTACGAAATACTCCGGAAGTGCAAATTCTCACAGCACTGCTGTAAACTTCTGAAAAAGGAGCCGTCGGAGCGATTACAAGCCGAGCTTGGAGTAGATATGATCTTCAAGGGACTTATGGCAAGCGAGAGCCACAGTAGACTTACATCTTTTGCTACCCGTGGACACATCTTCGAGAGTCACAGAGATCACATAAAAGACGGTCCGTTTTATCATGTTTCGCCGCTCGGCTTATGGACAGATACCGATATATGGGACTATATACACATATATAATATTCCATATTCGCCGTTATATGACATCACCTACACCGATGACAGCGGAGAACTTCACCACATAAAGAGAAACGGCTGTATCATGTGCGGGACTGACATTCAATACAAGGATAATCACCTGTCTATTCTTCGGCAGACTCACCCGAAAGCATGGGAAGTTTGTATGGAACGTTTCGGTTATCGTGAGCAGCTTTACACCTTGTTCAAGCTGAAAAAGAATATGAATATCTACGACAGTTTCACAGACGAAGGAACGAATGCACGGCTTATAGAACGCTTCGGAGATGCACGGAGACTTTTGGATATGCGTCCATGTGCATTCGATGATTACGGTGAGCTCGTGGAGCTGGACGGAACCGGGATGGATAACGAATACGACGCAGAGATATTTCTCAATGCGGACGGACAGATAAATTTTATATGAAAGGACGATCACAATGGTAAAGATCAACAATCTCGAAATCGAAAATGTCAAGAGGGTTCGGGCTGTCAAGCTCCAGCCCTCGGAAAATGGCTTGACGATCATAGGCGGCGATAATGGACAGGGTAAAACCTCTGTCCTTGACGCTATCGCATGGGCACTGGGCGGTGACAAGTTCAAGCCGTCCACACCCGAACGTGAAGGCTCGGTAGTTCCGCCTTTTCTTCATGTGGAGCTGTCAAACGGTCTTATCGTAGAGCGCAAGGGTGACAAGAGCTCCCTGAAGGTCATAGACAAGAACGGTAACAAAGGCGGTCAGCAGCTTCTTAATGAGTTCGTTGAGGCTCTGGCGCTCAATCTGCCGAAGTTTATGCAGGCAACGGCGCGGGATAAGGCGGACACACTTCTGAAGATAATCGGTGTCGGAGATCAGCTGTACGCGCTTGAAGCGGAAGAGCAGCGCTTATACAATACTCGTACCGGTATCGGTCAGATCGCAGACCAGAAGGCAAAATATGCAAAGGAAATGCCGATATATACAGGCATTCCGAAGGAACCCGTTTCCGCGTCCGAACTTATCAGACAGCAGCAGGATATACTTGCCCGGAACGGTGAGAACCAGCGCAAGCGTGATAATGCCGCATATTATGAACAGGCTCTTATCAATGCAAGGCGTGCTTTTGAAGATGCCAAAAAGATACTTGAACAGGCAGAAGCAGACGCAGAAGCCGCCCGGAAGTCTGCCGAGGATCTTCACGACGAAAGCACGGCAGAGCTTGAAGCCAATATCGCGGATATCGACCAGCTCAACGCAAAGATACGGGCTAACCTTGACAGAGAACGCGCCGAGATCGAGGCTGACGGCTACAAGAAGCAGTATGAAGATCTTACCGCTCAGATAGAGAGCGTAAGACTTGAAAGGCGTAATCTTCTGAATGGAGCGGAGCTCCCGCTTGAAGGTCTTTCGGTAGAGCACGGAGAGCTTACATACAACGGCTTCAAGTGGGACAATATGAGCGGCTCGGAGCAGTTAAAGGTTGCTACGGCTATTGTCAGAAAGCTCAATCCGGAATGCGGTTTCGTGCTTATGGATAAGCTGGAGCAGATGGACGCTAAAACGCTCTCGGAGTTCGGTGCATGGCTCGAACAGGAAGGCTTACAGGTCATTGCCACAAGAGTTAGCACCGGCGGAGAATGCAGTATCATAATAGAAGACGGCTACATTAAGCCGGAAGAACCTAAAAAGTGGAAGGCAGGTACATTTTAATGAATATCACCAGAGGAAAGATAATGAGCGCAAAGAAGGTCGTTATATACGGTCCTGAGGGTATCGGCAAATCAACACTTGCGGCACAGTTTCCCGCTCCGCTGTTCATCGACACAGAGGGCAGCACCAAAGAAATGGACGTTGCACGTCTGGACAAACCGGAGAGCTGGGAGTTCCTTCTTGCGGAGCTTGATTTCGTAAGAACACAGCGTCCCTGCAAGACACTTGTAATTGATACTATTGACTGGGCGGAACAACTCTGTATCAAGAATGTATGCGATAAGGCAGGAAAGAAAGGAATTGAAGATTTCGGGTACGGCAAAGGCTACGTTTACGAAAAAGAAGCGTTTCAGCGTTTGCTTACTGCGCTTGACGGTGTTATCTATGCCGGTATCAATGTTGTTCTGACAGCTCATGCGGCACTCCGGAAATTTGAACAGCCGGACGAAATGGGAAGCTATGATCGGTGGGAGATGAAACTTGGAGCGAAAACAACAAATCTCATATCTCCGCTTATAAAAGAATGGGCTGATATGGTACTCTTCGCAAATTACAAGATATTATCCGTAGCCGCAGACGATAAGGGCAAGAAGCATAAGGCACAGGGCGGCAAGCGTATCATGTACACCTCACACCACGCGTGCTGGGACGCAAAGAACCGTTACGGACTTCCGGAAGAAATTCCTATGGATTATTCGGCGATAGCACATATATTCGCTGCCGTTCCGACAACTGCACCGGCTGATATGACAAACGTTTCGACAACTCCGCCGCCTGTTTCGACAACTGCTACGGTAAATACGACTTCCGCTCCGAATATGCCGCCTCCTGCTCCGGTAAATACTGCGCCTGCAACAAGTCAGGCACCGGAGCCGTCTTACATACAGGATATCCCGCCGGATGAACTGCCCGTACAGCAGACCCAGCAAGCTGCAACTGTACAGACCGCTCCTGCACCTTCTCCAACACCGCCACGCGCCCCAGGACTGCCGAAAGCACTTGTTGACCTTATGACAGCCAATCACGTTACGGAAGAAGAGATAAGGCAAGCGATCGCTATCAGGAGATACTATCCGGAAGATATGCCGATAACAGCTTATGATCCTGCATTTATAGACGGCGTTCTGATAGGAGCATGGAATCAGGTGCTTGAAGTAATAGAAAAGCAAGTCAGGTATCCATTTTAATTAAAATATACGGAGGTTTACAACAATGGCAGAACAGGTAATAGACAGAGAATTAGGCTGGGACGATCAGATAGAACGTGAAAGTGATTTTATACTCGCTCCCGCAGGTGACTATGATTTTGTGGTGACAGGCTTTGAGCGTGCAAGACACGAAGGCAGTCCAAAGCTTCCGCCTTGCAATAAAGCGGTGGTATCTATTCAGATCAGCACCCCTGAGGGAGATGCAACGATCAAGCACAATCTTTTCCTGCATACAAAGACCGAGGGAATGCTGTCGGCATTCTTCATCGGTATAGGACAGAAGAAACACGGCGAACCGCTGCGCATGAACTGGAATAACGTTATCGGTGCAAGAGGAAGATGTAAAGTCGGGATCCGTGAACATAAAGGCGATGACGGAGAGATCAGACAGTTTAATGAGATCAAGAAGTTCTATGAACCGCCTGAGCCGGCACCGACACCGCAGTATCAGAATCAGTTTATGCCGCAGTCAACACAGTACACCAATTATCCCAATCAGCCTGCACCACAGTATCAGGCACCGCCTCAGACACCTGCACAGGGCGGTGGAGTATGGACACCGGGTAGTTTCTAAATGGAGCTTCGTCCATATCAGCAGGAAGCGAAAACGGCGGTCTTTAATGAGTGGGAGCAGGGTCACGACAAGACTCTGCTCGTTCTCCCGACAGGAACGGGAAAGACAATCGTTTTCGCGAAGGTTTCCGAGGAATGTGTGCGGCGCGGCAAGCGTGTTCTCATTCTTGCCCACAGAGGTGAGCTGCTGGAGCAGGCAGCAGACAAGATACTATCCGCAACAGGTCTCGGTTGTTCCGTAGAAAAAGCGGAGCAGTCCTGCATAGGTTCGTGGTACCGTATCACTGTCGGGAGCGTTCAAACGCTTATGACAGAAAAGCGGCTATCACGTTTCAGCAAGGACTATTTTGATAATATCATCATTGATGAAGCACACCACTGTATTTCAGACAGCTATCAGAGAATCCTCAATTATTTCGCAGAAGCTCAGGTACTTGGAGTTACGGCAACGCCGGATCGCGGCGATATGAAGAACCTCGGACAGGTTTTCGACAGTCTCGCGTATGAATACACTCTTCCTAAAGCAATAAAAGAAGGTTATCTGTCACCGATAAAGGCGGTCACGATACCCCTCAAAATCGATATGACAGGCGTAGCGACACAGGCGGGAGATTACAAGGCGGCAGACATTGACACGGCTCTTGACCCGTATCTGGAAGCTATCGCGGGCGAAATGATGAACTACTGCAAGGACAGAAAGACAGTCGTATTCCTGCCGCTGATAAAGACTTCGCAGAAATTCAGAGACATTCTGAACAGCAAGGGCTTTCGGGCGGCAGAGGTCAACGGAAACAGCGACGACCGCGCACAGGTACTCGCAGACTTTGACAAGGGCGTTTATAACGTACTCTGTAACTCGATGCTGCTTACCGAAGGCTGGGACTGCCCGTCCGTAGATTGCGTGATCGTGCTCCGTCCGACAAAGGTACGGTCTCTGTACTGCCAGATGGTAGGACGCGGAACAAGACTCGCACCCGGCAAGGATCATCTCTTATTGCTCGATTTCCTATGGCATACGGAACGGCACGAGTTATGCAGACCCGCGCACCTTATATGCCAGAATGAGGAAGTCGCTCAGAAGATGACCGCGAACATTGCCGAAGCGGCCTGTCCCGTAGATATTGAGGAAGCCGAACAGCAAGCGAGCGAAGATGTCGTAGCAGAACGCGAGGCGGCTCTTGCAAAGCAGCTTGCCGAGATGAAGAAGCGCAAGCGGGCTCTCGTGGATCCTCTCCAGTTTGAGATGTCGATACAGGCTGAAGACCTGTCAAGCTATGTTCCCGCGTTCGGGTGGGAAATGTCGCCGCCCAGCGCAAAACAGGTGCAGGCGCTTGAAAAGCTCGGTATCTATCCCGATCAGATCGACAACGCAGGCAAGGCACAGAAACTCCTTGACCGTCTCGATAAACGCAGAAGTGCCGGACTTACAACACCAAAGCAGATACATTTACTTGAAAAATACGGTTTTCAGCATGTCGGGAATTGGATGTTCGATGATGCAAACAGTATGATCTCACGCATTGCGGCTCTCGGCTGGAATCAGATTCCGAAAGGAATAGACCCTAAAACTTATGTTCCGAAAGGATAAACACAATGGACAATAATTTCGACCTGACAGCGGCTCTTGAATACATAGACCCGGCTTCACTCGATTATCAGGAGTGGGTGAATATCGGAATGGCTCTCAAATCAGAGGGCTATTCCGTCACCGTCTGGGATAACTGGAGCAGGAACGACAGCCGCTACCACCCCGGAGAATGTGCAAAGAAGTGGGAGAGCTTCAACGGTGCTCCCACTCCCGTGACCGGGGCTACAATAGTAAAAATGGCAAAAGACAACGGCTGGCTCTGTTATGATAGCCATGAGCTTGACTGGGACGCGGAGATCGGACGGGAGAACACCGACGACCTCGTTGTAGTAAACAAGAACTGGATAGAGGGCAAAGAGATCGCGGAGCCTGCCGTATGGAACCCCGTACAGCAGATAATCACCTATCTCGAAACGCTCTTTGATGTAAATGAAAATGTGGGATATGTAGTCAGCTCTTTTGAAGAAAAAGGCAAATACAAGCCCACAAGCAAAGGAAATACTGACAGAACAGCAGGTCAGCTTATAGAAGCCCTCAGCAAATGCGGCGGCGATATCGGTTCCGTGCTCGGAGATTACAATCCCGCTGCGGGTGCTTGGGTGCGTATCAATCCACTTGACGGAAACGGTGTAAAAAACAGCAATGTTACCGATTTCAGATATGTCCTCGTTGAAAGTGACAGCGTTGAGCTTGAAAGGCAGAACGCTATTATCCGTGAACTTGAATTGCCTGTTGCAGCCCTCGTTTACAGCGGAGGCAAAAGCGTTCACGCAATTGTCAAAGTTGAAGCCGCAAGCTACGAGGAATACCGCAAGCGTGTTGACTACCTGTTCAATGTATGTAAAAAGAACGGTCTTGAAGTCGATACCAACTGCCGCAATCCTTCAAGACTCTCCCGTCTGCCGGGCGTGCAGCGCGGAGACAAGAAGCAGTTCATTATCGATACCAACATCGGAAAAGGAAGCTGGAACGAGTGGAAGGACTGGATCGAGAGTGTGAACGACGATCTTCCCGACCCGGAGAATGTAAGCGATATATGGGACAATATGCCGGAGCTTTCTCCGCCGCTCATTGACGGAGTATTAAGGCAGGGACACAAGATGCTGCTCGCCGGTCCGTCCAAAGCCGGAAAGTCGTATGCTCTCATAGAACTGTGCTGTGCCGTAGCCGAAGGAAAAGAATGGTTCGGCTTCAAGTGTACACAGGGCAGGATAATGTATGTCAATCTGGAACTTGACCGCGCAAGCTGTATGCACCGTTTCAAAGATGTATATACCGCTCTCGGCTATGCTCCCGAACACCTCGGCAATATCGATATATGGAACCTCAGAGGAAAGACGGTACCTATGGATAAGCTCGCGCCGAAGCTCATTCGGAGAGCGTCCAAGAAGAATTACATAGCGATAGTGATAGACCCGATATACAAGGTCATTACCGGTGATGAGAACAGCGCGGATCAGATGGCTCACTTCTGCAATCAGTTCGACAAGGTATGCACGGAGCTGGGTTGCGCGGTTATCTACTGCCACCACCACAGCAAGGGCGCACAAGGCGGTAAGCGTTCTATGGACCGTGCAAGCGGTTCGGGAGTATTCGCCCGTGACCCTGATGCTCTTCTTGATCTTATCGAGCTGGCGCTTACAGACAAGCTCATAGACGAAGAAAAGAACAAGGCAGTATGCAAGTCTTTGTGTGCGTATCTCGACGCTCACGGACGCTCTGAGAGCTATTCACAGGATGACGCTTGCAGCCGTAAGCAGATGAGGGAGACAGCGCAGCGTGTACTTGACGGCTACAGCTACCAGCAGGCTATACAAGCTGCGAACGAAGCTGAGAGACGTGTTGACAGCCGTACAGCGTGGCGGATAGAAGGTACTTTGAGAGAGTTCCCGAAGTTCCCACCGCTAAATCTGTGGTTCGATTATCCCGTACACCGTGCAGATCTCACAGGCGTTCTGAAGGACGCAAAGGCGGATATGGACGCACCGTGGATAAACAATTTCAAGAACAAGAAAAGTGATGAAGATCACAAACAGGATCGCATGAATAGCATAGAGATCACCTTTGAGGGACAGGTCAAAGAAGACGGAACGGCGGATATTGCAGACCTCGTAGCTGCCAGCGGAAAGAGCGAAGATACTGTTCGCAGACATCTGAAAGAGCACGGCGGGTTCTGGATTGAAAAAGGAAAATGCGGCAAAAAAGCTCAATAATCATAGCCGCAAATAGATTTTTGCGGCTTGCATCTGCCGCACGCAAACTCGAAAAAAATCGACTATGCGGATATAAGACGCAAACTCGAAAAAAATCGACTATGCGGATATAAGACGCAAACTCGAAAAAAATCGACTATGCGGGAGACGCACGCAAACCATATTATTTCATAATATGTATTTGCGGCTGTAAGTCGCCGCAAATACTATGATTTCAATAATCTTCACGCGGGCGAGACACCGCGATTGAAAGGAGAAAAGCAATGACAGAATTTGAACATAACATGATACTCATGATGAAGTGCCTGAATAAGAGGCTGTCTGAAATCGTTGAACAGCTCCACGAAATGAACGGTCACACCGAGAGTTTCTATATGTCGAAAGACGAGGAAAATGAAGCGGAGGAAGATGAATGATACACGGATTTTTCATGCCGATGAAACCTCCGACGGTAACACAGCAGGAACATCAGGTCAGAGTGGTAAAAGGCAAGCCTGTGTTCTATGAACCCGATGATCTCAAAGATGCCCGTGCAAAACTTATGGCACACCTCGCAGAGCATAAGCCGCCGGAGATGTTCACCTCGGCAGTCCGGCTTATCGTGAAGTGGTGCTTTCCGATCACAGGCAAGCATCACGACGGAGAGTACAAGTACACGAAGCCGGACACCGACAACCTGAACAAGCTGCTCAAGGACTGTATGACTGCTGTAGGCTTCTGGAAAGATGATGCTCTCGTAGCAAGCGAGATCATAGAGAAGTTCTGGGCGAAGATACCGGGTATATATATCCGGGTGGAGGAATTGACCGATGAAAATGGAAGACGTGACACGAGCTGTCGAGAATGAGCTTCCGGTAGTACATACTCATCACGGCACTGCTATCAGCGGATATAGGATCACCGGCGTAATAACGAGATACAGCAAAATACACGGCTGGAAATACTCGCTTGAACTTATGGATGCTTCACGGTGCCTTGTGATTGCCAGACCGGAAGATGTTGAACTCGAATGAGGAAAGGAGAAGTATAATGAATGATATCAAAACTGTTGCTGACAAGATCAGATCTATGAATGATGATGAACTTGCGGAGTTTTTGTCTCAGATAGGCTATGAAAGCTACAAGAACGGGCTGGCTCACGCTATTCGGTTCAAAAAGCGTATGGTCTCGTATGATATGATGCTTGAAGCTCATCAAATAATGCTGAAAAAGAACGCCGATGAAGTTGACTTCGGATCGTTGCCAGGAATGGGGGTATAATGAGGAGAACAGCAATGACACTTGAAATAATCATCATAGTGATATTCGCGTCCGCTGCTATGCTTGCGGCGGTACTGGCAGTACATAACATTCAGGAACTGCAAGACACCCGCATCAGGCGTGATGAAGCCGAGGAGCGCAACTACTCGCTTGAACTCGAAAACGAGGGGCTTGTGAGACGTATTGATGAATTGAAGCTGGAGCTTAATGCAGAACAGAAGAACAGCAAAGAACTCCGCCGGATCATCATTGATTATGAGATCGCTGCAAACTCTCAGCAGGTAGAACCGGAGCCCGCAGCGGTGAAGGAAGAGGAGATTTTGCAGGCGAATGCAAAAGAACGTCTGCCGGAAGGTCACACGAATGTGATCTCCGGTATGCCGTACACCACGATCACAGACAAGAAGTCGGAACAATGGGCTTTGCAGCTTCAGGCATACACCGGAAAGTACGGTATCCGCTGTTACTTCGACGGAGATCGCATATACTTCCTCTCCGCTATGGGCAGCGCCTACGGGCGGACGATAGGCGACGCTTTCCGAGTAACGCTGAAATGCGGTACGGTTCTGTATGTTATGCTTGGGGAATTTAAGGACGACGGAACGGATCCGAATTTCTTCGGACACCCGACAACACATGCCGACGGCTATGACGTGACCTGTGTTCTGGAGTTCATCTACGACGCGGAACATATCAACAGCAAGGCATTGCAAGCCGGAAATTTCTGCAATATCGAGTGCTTCGGCGGTCTCCACGGTTACGGCGGAGACATCGTGAAGATTGAGTATTTAGGCAGGAGGTGGGAGCCGTGATAGATAAAAAGAACGAACTCGTCAAAGCAGCTCTGCTTATATATGAGCATTGCGAAAAGAACAAGTGTAATACTTGCCCATTTTTATGGAGAGATCCGGACGAACCGGATGATACATACGGCTGTGAATGCCGTCTTGATGCAAGCTGTCCCTCATACTGGGATGTGGACGAAAAATGGGAAGGAAGATTGGAAGAAAGCGAGGATTAACAAATGGATTTATGTTGTTGCAAAAAATGCAGTAAGTGGTTCGATGTAAATGACAGCTATGATGAAATATTAATCGCTGAGAAATCAAGCGACTCTTATGTTGCGTGGCATTTTTGCCAAGAGTGTGGGAAGAAGATGCGCGAGACTATTACGACCCTGCTGAACGAAAGCGAGGACAACAATGTTTGACCAGAACATAAAAGCCGACGCGGGCAAGCCGAGACTTACGCTCGTTCCGCCGGAGATCATAACCGCTATTGCCCGTGTTCGGAAATCCGGCATCGAGAAGTACCACGCAAAGGATAGCTGGAAGCAGGTAGCACCGGAGAGGTACAAGGACGCGGCATACAAACATTTCCTTGCATACCTCAAGGATCCT
>JAGBLA010000099.1 GCA_017635675.1 Ruminiclostridium sp. | reverse complement strand
TTATGTTACTTTCACTTGCGATAATTTTTCTTGTCGGTCTGTCGGCTGCGGCAATATTCAATACCTTGAAGCTGCCACGGATTATTGGTATGCTTCTGACGGGAATTGTAGTCGGTCCCTATGTGCTTGATCTGCTCGACCCGTCTATACTCGGTATTTCCTCGGAACTCCGGCAGATTGCACTCATAATCATTCTTATAAAAGCCGGGCTTTCATTGAATCTGTCCGACCTGAAAAAAGTCGGCAGACCAGCTGTGCTTATGTCTTTTCTGCCTGCTTGCTTTGAAATAGTCGGATATGTCTGCTTCGCGCCGATGTTCTTTGGAATTGATCTTATTGAAGCCGCAGTTATGGGTGCAGTTCTGAGCGCTGTTTCTCCTGCCGTCGTTGTTCCGAGAATGGTAAAGCTGATCGAAGATAAGCGCGGAACTGATAAGAGCATTCCTCAGATGATACTCGCAGGAGCTTCTTGCGATGATATTTTCGTTATCGTCCTGTTCTCGACATTCCTGACAATGGCACAGGGCGGAGAAGTAAACATCATAAGCTTTGCCAACATTCCGGTGTCAATAATACTTGGAGTGCTGCTCGGCGCAGCATCGGGATTTGCTCTTTTCGCATTGTTTGAAACATCACACAAGCACGCTCACACGATTGGAAACAGCACTAAAGTCGTTATACTCCTTGCATCGGCATTTCTGCTGATGTCAGTCGAAACACTTGTAAAAAGCTGTGTTGCTGTGTCCGGACTGCTTGCGGTAGTTACTATGGCTTGTGTCATAAAGATAAAAGCTGACAGAACAGTTTCACAAAGCCTGTCGGCAAAATTCGGCAAGCTGTGGATAGCCGCAGAGCTCATATTGTTTGTGCTCGTAGGCGCAGCAGTCGATATCCGTTATGCTCTCGGAGCCGGTCTTTCCGCAATTGCAATGATATTCACGGCACTCATATTCCGCGCAGTCGGCGTTCTTATCTGCCTTATCGGGACTGAGCTTAATGCCAGAGAACGGCTTTTCTGCGTTATAGCATATCTCCCGAAAGCTACGGTACAGGCTGCTATCGGTTCCGTTCCTCTCGCAGCAGGACTGCCATGCGGAAATATCGTGCTGTCTGTTGCAGTAATGGCGATATTGATAACTGCTCCGCTCGGAGCAATAGGAATTGACAAAAGCAGCAAGGTATTATTGACTCTTGATTTATAAACACATTTCGTTAGTTGAGTATCTTATGCAGCTCTCGCCGTCTGATGTTTCCTTGTAACAGTATTCACAATACATAAATATACCTCACATAGGAACACCCGCAAGCTCCGAGCCTGCGGGCGTTCTGTATTCTTCCTTATCCGAAGTAGCCTATTTTGTTACCGTTGCAGTACATTTCCTCGTTGGTGGAGCCTTCACCGCCACCGCCCTCGTTTACTACCCAGCCAAAGCCTATGGCATATATCATATTACCGCTTGTTTCGCCGTTTTTGGGAGTAGTTGGGGGAGCTGTCGTTACCGCCACCGTAGTCTGCTCTGCCTCGTATGTCGGCTCCGTTTCAGCGTTTGTGAGCATAGCCTCGTCGGTTATTTCGGGAGCGGGAGGTTCGGTAACCGGCTTGGTTGCTTCCTCGAAGCTCTGATCTACCACCACCATGCTCTTGGTGGTGTATGCCGCTGTTGTCGCCGCAGGAGCGTCCGTCACTACACCGCCGCTCGGATAGGTATAGTTTCCGGCAGTCGTAGTCGTTACTGCCACTATGATGATATCATCGTTCACTGCCTTAGTTGTATCGACAGGTCTTGTGGTATCAGCCGATTCTGCGGAAGCCGTGGTTTCCGCATTTCCTTCTTCCGCAATTATCGGAGCGGTAGTGCTTATCGCTGCGCTTACCTTATCGGAGCCGGGAGCGTCATGCGATACGATCTTGCTGCCGTCCTTGTCGATGAACTGTGAGCCGATCACACATATCATCGCTATGCAAGCCGCTGATACAGTGCCTATGAGGGCATTTCTTTTTCCGTTCTTTGTCATAATG
>JAGBLA010000098.1 GCA_017635675.1 Ruminiclostridium sp. | reverse complement strand
CTCAGGCTGTTCAGCAGCTCGGTGGAAGTCCCGAATGTACTGCGTATTCCCGGAACTCCGGGACGCTGGTGAAGCGCGAGAGCTGCCGGTACATAGCGCACTTCATCGACCTGCGCTTTCGCGGCTCCCGTCATTCTTCGTCTTGTGTAGGTCGAGAGTGATTCGAGATACCGCCGTGAACCCTCGGCGTACAGCACTCCGAGAGCAAGTGAGGACTTGCCGGAGCCGGAAACTCCCGCTATCCCGACTATCCCGTTCAAAGGTATATCCACATCTACATTTTTCAGATTATGAACTCTTGCCCCGCGTACTTCGATATTCGCGGGTATATTTGTTTTTTTGTCTGACATTATATTTCTCCCATTCCTTTATCTGAAATATCATATACAATTTTATCGTACAGAAGTATATTTGTCAATACCTGACCCAAAACTGTGCGGCGAGCAGCGAAGTATTAAACGTGTTTGCCCGATTAAAATGAATGCCCCCGATCCCGGTTACATCAGAATGTGAGCTTGCGTGAAAGATAAATGACTGATATTTTACAAATATTTTACCGGAAAATTATTCCTTTTTTTTCTTATATGTGTTATTATATACAAGTAAAGAGAAGAAACTAAATGTAAAAGAAGAGTAAAGGAAAAGATATGTTATGAGTACGATAGACATTATCACAGCAATATTGCAGCTTGCGGCAGGCATAGGGATATTTCTTACCGCCTGTTCCATGATGAGCGCAAATCTTGAATCGCTCAGCAGCAGCAAGTTAAAGTCTTTGTTTTCCAAAGCTTCGGGAAGTAAACTGCTCGGAGTAGGTATAGGCGCGGTGGGTACTGCAGCGATACAAAGCTCGGGCGCAACGACCGTAATGGTCATCGGTTTCGTGAACGCCGGGATAATGACGCTCACACAGGCGGCGACTATAGTTTACGGCGCAAACATCGGTACAACGATAACCGGACAGATAGTTGCCCTCGGAATGTTCGGAGGGGATATGCTGTCCACGACGGTCATTTTTTCCGCGCTCGCGGGAGTGGGCGCATTTATCGTGACTTTTGCCAAGAGTGACACCGTGAAGAAAAGCGGAGGTATTCTCGCCGGGTTCGGAATGCTGTTTGTCGGTCTGGAAATGATGAGCGGCTCAATGGACAGCTTCGCAAGGCTTGACAGCGTAAAGAGCTTTCTCGCGGGGATAGACAATATAGTCCTGCTGATAGTTATCGGAGCTATACTTACCGCGATAGTTCAGAGCTCCTCCGTTATGACCTCGGTAGCGATAACTATGGTCGTTTCGGGACTTATAACACTTGAGCAGGGCATATACCTTACAATGGGCTCAAATATCGGTTCCTGCGTGGTAGCGCTTATGGCAGGACTTACAAGCGGAAAGAACGCGAAAAGGACGGCGCTCATACACCTTATATTCAACATCAGCGGCGTTGTGGTATTCACGATAGTCGGCGGGCTTACAGATCTGCTGTCGGGAGGTAAGGTAAACTTCGGAACTATGTTTCAGAGCCTGTTTCCGGGCGCTCCGCAGACCCAGCTCGCAATGTTCCATACCGTGTTCAACGTGCTGACGGTGCTGCTTGTGCTGCCGCTCACAGAAATGATGGTGCGGTTCGTGACGGTGATAATCCCCGATGAAAGAGAGATAGTACAGGAGGACAAAAATGCTCCGAAGCTCCACTATATAGACGACCACATGCTTGCGACTCCTCCTGTTGCGGTACAGCAGGCGAAAAACGAGATAGTCAACATGGCTGAGATAGCAATGCAGAATTTCTCGCTTTCCTGCCGCATTATCTGCACCCTTGATTTTACCGATATAGAACAGTTCCGCGCCAATGAAGAGGAACTGAATTTCCTTAATCACAGGATAGTTGATTTTCTTGTCAAGCTGTCAAATACACAGCTCAACGCGCGAGATGTCAAGTATATCTCAACGGCTTTTCACGCTGTTACCGACCTTGAACGAGTAGGTGATTACGCGGAGAACATCGTAGAGTACGCCGAGCATCTCAAAGCGGCGAACGAGAAATTCTCGGAGGATGCCGTAAGCGAGATAGAAGCAGTGCGGGAGCTTATAGAGAATTTGTTCGGGCATATAATCAAAGCGTATATCAGCAACGATATGAATGCTTTAAAGCTTGCTTATGAAGCGGAGGACGAAGTGGATATCATTACTTCCGAAATGGCGGATAATCATATCCGGCGTCTCAGCGAAGGGGTATGCACCGCCGATGTCGGAGCGCAGTATCTATCGCTGTCATCCGATGCGGAGAGGGTGGCTGACCACTTCATAAATGTGGGAAAGTCTATAAGAGACTGAAGTGCTCCGACGTATGCAAACAAAACGTATACAGCCCGCGAAAGGTATGAAAAGGCTTTCGCGGGCTTTTTTAGCTGCCGGATCAACAATGCTGCTTTTAGTATATCGCATATTATTCTTTAATATTGTTGACAATACGGGATATTTGTGATATAATATGATATAAACATGATGCTATGTGAATACAGGAATTGTGAGGTAAACAACAATGCCAAGAATACCGAAGCCCGGAGAATTTTTCAACTGCAAGCTTTCACAGGAGCTTGTGGATAAGCTTAACGCCTATGCGGAGAAGACCCGTTTGCCCAAGACGGTCATTGTTGAGCT
>JAGBLA010000097.1 GCA_017635675.1 Ruminiclostridium sp. | reverse complement strand
GGCTCTGCCCCCGTCCCCGCAGGGGGCTCCTCGCCCCCTTGACCCCTCGGCGGTGAGCACCGCAGGCAGTACCGTACAACGGAGACTCGTTACTCTGTTCATAGCAAAAAAACACAGCAGACTCGTCAGTAACGGGTCTGCTGTTATTCTTATTTTCAGATCTTATTTCACACCGAAAGCTCGGCTTTTTCGCCGAGTATGTCCTTGTTCGCTTCAAGAACGGGTCTTACACAGTCGTTAAGGAACTCCGTCACCTGCTCGGGAGCGCGTCCCGTGAAATGCTCGGGCTGGAGCGTCGCGAGTATTTCCTCCTTGGTGACACCGAATATCGGGTCGGCAGCAATAAGGTCTATAAGGTTGTTCTCGCCGCCTTCTTCCTTTACTATCCTGCCCGCTTCCATACTGTGCTTACGGATAGCCTCGTGGAGCAGCTGACGGTCGCCGCCCTTCTTGACCGCGTCCATCATGATATTCTCGGTAGCCATGAACGGGAGCTCCTTCATCACGCGCTGGCGTACCACCTTGTCATATACCACGAGCCCGCTCGTGACATTGAGCATGATGTTGAGTATAGCATCGGTAGCAAGGAAAGCCTCCGCAACAGCGATACGTTTGTTCGCGCTGTCGTCGAGAGTGCGCTCGAACCACTGTGTGCCTGCCGTAAATGCGGGATTGAGCACATCTATCATCACATATCGCGAAAGCGACGTGATACGCTCCGAACGCATGGGGTTGCGCTTGTATGCCATAGCCGACGAGCCTATCTGGTTCTCCTCAAAGGGCTCCTCTATCTCCTTGAAGTTCTGGAGCAGACGGATATCATAGCTGAACTTCGAGCAGCTTTCCGCGATCCCCGCGAGGGCGGAGACTACCTGGTAATCGAGCTTTCGCGGATAAGTCTGACCGCTCACCGCGAAGCAGCTGTCAAAGCCCATTTCCTCGGCTATCATCTTTTCGAGCTGCTTTATTTTTTCGCTGTCCCCGTTGAACAGCTCCACAAAGCTTGCCTGTGTGCCTGTGGTGCCTTTCTGACCGAGGAGCTTGAGGTTCTTTGTGCGGTACTCTATTTCTTCGAGATCCATAAGGAGTTCCTGCATCCAGAGTGTTGCGCGCGTGCCCACGGTGGTGAGCTGGGCGGGCTGGAGGTGGGTGTATGCAAGGCAGGGCATATCCTTGTATTTTTTCGCGAAGTCCGCGAGGTTGGCAATGACGTTGACGAGCTTTCTGTGAACGATACCGAGCGCGTCGCGCATGATTATCACGTCCGTGTTGTCGCCCACGTAGCACGATGTCGCGCCGAGGTGGATTATGCGCTTTGCTTTCGGGCAGACGAGCCCGTAAGCATACACGTGCGCCATAACATCATGCCGCACTTCCTTTTCGCGGGCTTCGGCAGCCTCGAAATCTATGTTGTCGATGTTGGCTTCGAGCTCTGCCACCTGCTCCTCGGTGATGTCAAGCCCGAGCTTCATTTCCGCCCTCGCAAGCGCCGTCCACAGTCTGCGGAAGGTCGAGAACTTCTTCTGCGCGGAGAAAACGTACTGCATCTCCTCGCTTGCGTATCGCGTACAGAACGGGCTTTCGTAAGTATCGTATTTTGTCATAACAAGGTCTCCTCCATGTTTGATTTTCAATTGTATTTTACCATATATTCAGCGTTTTTGCAACCATATACGAGAATATTTGATATTTTTTGAAAAAAATTTGAAAAAGCACTTGACAAATCGTGCTGTATGTGTTAAAATTGTAAAGCTGATATGAATATTGCGGTGTAGCCAAGCGGTAAGGCACCTGACTCTGACTCAGGCATTTCCGGGGTTCAAATCCCTGCACCGCAACCAGGCGGGTGACGACCCGCCGCGAATCCGTACGGAAGTTATCTTCTGTACGGTTTTTTTCTGCCTCGCAGTCCGGAGTTTGGATATACTTATATTATGCGATCACAGGGCGCGAAGGCGCCCGCCTAATCCGTACGGAAGTTATCTTCTGTACGTTTTTTTCTTCCTCGCAGTTCGGAGTTTGGATATACTTATATTATGCGATCACAGGGCGCGAAGGCGCCCGCCTAATCCGTACGGAAGTTATCTTCTGTACGGTTTTTTTCTTCCTCGCAGTTCGGAGTTTGGATATACTTATATTATGCGATCACAGGCGGGTGACGACCCGCCGCGAATCCGTACGGAAGTTATCTTCTGGACGGATTTTTTCTGCCTCGCAGTTCCCGGCTGCACCTAAAGCCTTGAGCAGAAAGCACACAACAAATTGTTGTAAAAGTGCCGTAATGAATTATTGAGGAGTATAATGTAACTATGTCGTTACGGAGTTGATGATATGGTATTTGAACGCATACGGGCAATGCGTGAGGACAGGGATATAAAGCAGAAACAGCTTGCCGAATATCTTTGCTGCTCACAGCAGACATACAGCAACTATGAGCTCGGCACCCGTGATATCCCTGCAGAGGTGCTGATAAAGCTTGCTGATTATTATTCCACCAATGTTGACTATATCATAGGTCTTACGGACAACAAAACGCATTACAAAAAGCTGTGATGTGTGACGAAAGGAGCCGCTGCTATGCTTCGCCACAGACTTGCCGTACTCGGCGCGTCGGTATTCATCTGCTTTTTCGTGTCGTCATATATCGGGAGCCTTGCTTCATTTGTATGCTTAGCGGTATGCGGAGCGGCTGCTCTCATTATTCTTCTCACGCATAAAAACAGACCCGCGGTGCTTGTTCTTACAGGAATGACCGCGGCTTTTCTTATATACGGAGCTTACTCCGCGGCATTCATCGAGCCCGTATCGGCGCTTTACGGCACCGTGCGGGACATCTCCGCGGAGGTTTTGTCCGTGAGCTCGCCCGATAATGATACAGTGCGCGTCACCTGCTCCGGCACAGCGGAGGGAATACCTCTGAAATTCACGCTGTTCTGTCCGGACATCGGGATAAGTGAGGGCGATACCGCCGCCGTTTCGGTGAAGCTCTCCGAGCCGCAGACCTATGCCGCTTACAGCGGCGATTTCAACTACGCTCATGGTATCTTCGTGCGCGCGTCGCTCATGGGAATGGAAGTGACGGGAAAGCGGGAAGGCATATCCGTCGGCGCGGTGCTGCGTGAATACTCCGCGTATCTGCGGGAAACCGTGAGGGAGCACCTGCCGGGCGAGGAAGGCGCGCTTATGCTCGCCATGTGCTTCGGAGACAAGAGCCGCATGACCGCGGAGATGTCGGACGCGGTGCTTCGCAGCGGTCTTTCCCACATGACGGCGGTATCGGGTATGCACATATCTCTCATGGTGACGGTGATGATGTCGCTGCTGTCGCTTGCGGGCGCGGGGAAGTTCCGTGTACTGCGTTTCTGTGCGGCGGCAGTGCTTACGGCTGTTTTCATGGTGTTTTTTGACTTTTCCGCGTCGGTATGCAGGAGCGGTATCATGCTTATCGCGGGCTACGGTTCGGTGCTTTTCAGACGCGGACACTCGCCCGCCGACGCGCTGGGAGCAGCGGCGCTCGTGATACTGCTGACCGAGCCGTGTGCCTGCCGTGACGCGGGGCTTATCCTGTCGGTATGCGGCACTCTCGGCGCGGTATCCCTTGCGCCGAAGCTTGAAACGCTGATATTCCGCGGCGGCAAAGTCCCGAAAATCGCGGGCTCGCTTATCGTCGCTGTCTGTGCGTCATGGTGTACGCTGCCCGTGAGCGTTGTTGCTTTCGGGAAACTGTCGCCTGTGTCGGCGCTGTCGTCATTGGCGGTTTACCCGATGTTTTTCGGTGTGATGACCTTTGCGATGTGCATCGCGTTTTCGGGAGGACTGCTTGCGAAAGCCGTACTGCTCCCGGCGGGGCTGCTTTTGAAGGCTATGTGGGCGGTCATGCGCTTTTTCGCGGGATCTCGGTACAGCGCGGTCAGCCTTGAGGGCGAGTGGCTCACGCCGTTTCTTATAGTTTCGGCGGTTTTCATAGCTCTGACAGCGGCACTGGCCGCGCGTTCCCGCCGCCGCGGTCATTACGGAGCGTCAGCCGCAGTCCTCTGCGCGGCGGCGCTGTCCGGGCTTGTGACGGCGCAGAAGGTGCATGACAACCGTATCACGCGGATACGGATATATTCCGACGGAAAGGACTGTCTTGCGGCGGTGTCGGACAGGCACGGGGTCTCGGCGTACTGCACGGCGGTGAACGGGAAGCTGTCCTCGGCGGCGTATTCCATGCTGAGCGACCTCGGAGAGCAGAACTACATACTGCTGTGTGTCATGGAGGAGAAGAAACGCGGTGCTCTTCGCTCGGAGAGCTTCGACGAGGTGAAAGCGCTTGAAAAGCGGTATCTCGACAACACCGAGAAGATATACGATGTATGCGGAGCCTATACCGCCGAGGTTTACGAGGACGCCGTGATACTGGATATCGGCGGCGTGAGCGTATCATTATCCGACGCGGCGGCGGCAGATGTCTATGGAGGTCATGACATCGGCATATACAGCGGCTATAAGAAGTCCGCAGACTGCAATATCAACGGTATCACGGTGATGTGCGACAAGCGGTACTCCGAAACCGCGTACAACGCCTGTTTCACGGACATCGAGCTGCTGATATCGGAAGACGGAAAAGTGCAGGTGCGAAGCTGAATATTCAGCCGACGCACCTGCACTTGATTTTTATCAGTTGTGTATATCTATCTTGCCGCTTGCCACATCGCCCTTGATATTGTGGATATTCGAGCCGCCTATGGTGGTGTTTGAGTTGCCGCTGAGCTTTACCGACTTTCCGTCGAGGTCGGCGGTCATGCTGCCGGAGAGCCGCGAGAAGTCGATGTTCGCGCCGGAGCCCTCGGGGAGCGTAACGTCGCACTTGCCGCTCAGCAGTTGGATATCGAGGTCGTTGTCCCATTCCGCGTAATTCAGAACCACGCTGCCGGAAGCTATCTCGGTCTTTACCTTGCCCGATATGCCGCCGAGCGTGACATTTCCGCTTGCGAGCTGAACTGTGGTGTCGGAGCACTTGTACCCGTTCATCTCCAACGAACCCGAGGCGGTGCTTATCGATATCTTACCTGATGTGCTGTCGGAGACATTGGTGAACTGCACCTTGCCGGAGGCTAAATTGATGTCTATATTATCCGCGGACGCGCCGAGCGTCAGCTTGCCGCTCGCGACATTTGCCTTGAGGGTGTCGGAGGTAAGCTTTGCGGAGTTTATGCTGCCGGACGCGAGGTTGATGTCAACGGTGCTGTAAAGCGTTTCCGGCAGAGTAAGGATAAGCTTTGATGATGTCCATGAACCGATGCCGAAGATAGTGAAATTCACTTTTTCGTCGATGCTCAGAACGCCGTCGGAGACATCTGCCGAGAAGTACATGGGTCTGGTTCCCGTGGTGTACTTTATGTCTATCATGTCGGTGTCTGCGCATACGACCTCCGCGTTACAGCTTGCGAGCGATATTCTTATGTCGTTCACGCCCTGTGCGGAGCAGCTGTACGGGTATTCCTTCTGTTTCTCGAAATCGAAGCTCAGTACCGTGCTGTCGTGTGAAAATCTTATACCTGCGTTTGCCATGCCGAATCCTCCAAATCCTAAATTGTCTGCTACTTTGAATGTATTTCCTGCTATCTGTATGCTGTAATCATTGTTGGTGACCCCATATACCGCTACCGACCAGCCGAACGCTATCGCGCCTATGAACGCGGCGAGCCCGAATATAAGGAGCCATTTTCCTGTCCTGCTCATATATTTCCCTCCTGTCTCAGAAACCGAAGACGAATGCGCCTATCAGCGCTATCGAGCCGATGATGATAAGTGATGAAAGCATAAGGCTGTCTGTGTCCATTATACATTCTCCCTTCTGTATCCTATCTTGTTAAAAACGCTGTGACCGGCGAAGGCACGCGCGTGCTGATTGATTATCGCTATGATGATGTTGATGCAGCCCTTTACAGAGTTTATGGACGCTATCACCAGCATACCAGAGAAGCCTGTCATCATTATACCGAAGAAGAGCAGGCTCACCGGTGCGAAACCGGTAACTATCAGTCCGCTCACATCGACGAACATTCCCACGATACCGCCTATGAGCGTTATCGGTCCTATTATCGCGAAAGAAAGCGCCACGCTTATAAGCGCGATTATCAGACCTGCGAGAGCGGGAAGGCACCACGAGTAGATAAGCACATCAAGCAGCAGTACGCCGACTATCTTTCCCGCGCTCGGTGAGAAGCCCTGCGGCTGTGGGGGCGGCGCATAGCGCGGCTGGCTGTACGGTGCCTCGCCCGAGTACGCCCCGAAACCGCTCGTATCGGGCATACTGCCGCCGGTGGGCTGCTGCGGCTGAGGTTCCGGCTGTGCCTGCTGCGGCTGCTCGGAAATGTACTGCTTGATTATCTCGTCGATGTCTCCGAGCTTGCGGCAGACCTCGGCTTCCGTTTCGCCCGCTGCTGCACCGTCATCGAAGTGCTGACGGAAATCCGTGAGTATATCCGTGCGGTCGGTGACGTTGTTATTTTCGAGCGCTATCCGAAGGCTTGTAAGAAATTCTGTCTTTGAGTTGCAGATCATATTTGTTCCTCCCCGTCAAGGAGCCTGTTCACGGCGGTCGCGAAGGTTCGCCATTCGGTCTCCTGTTCTTTCTGTACGGCAACGCCGCCGTCGGTTATCCGGTAGTATTTTCTCGGCGGGCCCTCCTGGGACTCGACGATGTACGAATCTATGCTTCCCGCGTCCTTGAGCCGCTTCATAAGCGGGTAGATCGTGCCTTCTGTAACGTGCATACAGCCGGAGATGATATTCACGAGCTCATACCCGTATCTGTCGCCCCGGCGAAGTATCGAAAGCACGCATAGCTCAAGGGTCCCGCGTTTGAGCTGTGTCTGCATATCTTCTCCTCCGTTTCCTGTATTTGCAAGGTACTGTGCGTTGCAAGCTACCTTGTATGTATGTATTATACCACAAGCTACCTTATATTGCAAGGTACTATGTAAACAAATAATACAGGATCTATCATACTATGTTTGTGCATATATTACAAAACAGTTACATTTTCAAAAATTTGCGTCACCCGTTGAATTTCTGTTAAAGATGTGATATAATTTTAGGGGAACCTCTAAAAACCCATTTGAGAGAAAAAGAGCTACTTGCACCGATAGCTGGCGTCTCGGAATTGCCTTATATGCGCGCGTCGTGCGCGCCTATGAGCAATTCCTGACGGCTTCGTGCCGTCAAGTCCCCTCACCGTGCGACAGCACGCTTTCGGAGCCTTTCCTTGCTCTCGGCGCAATTACCTCATTTTCTCTTTTCAAAGCGGTTTTT
>JAGBLA010000096.1 GCA_017635675.1 Ruminiclostridium sp. | reverse complement strand
GGTGCGAAAAAAACTGATGACAGAATATATCCCCGAAGAAATATATGGTATGGTACGGATCTATGTTTATGGATCGGTACAGTATATGCTTGAATGGCTGATGAATGACAGAGATATGTCACCCGAAAAGGTCGCTGAGATATGGGAGCATAGCCTGCCTGAACCTCTGAAACAATACTTATACGATTGAAATTTTGTAATTTCGCAAAAATACAAAATCGTTTTGTAAACAGCTGATATTCTATATTGACATTCAGTCGGGTTTTTGTTAAGATGAAATTGCGGTATAAAGCTGCATATCAAATATTTCGGAGGTCAATCAAATGGCAGATAACAAGAAAATTCTCGAGGGCTTACAGATCATCGTAACAGACTTGGCACAGCAGGCAGACGGACACGCAATACAGTCAAAAATCTTTGCAGCACAGGGCTGTTCCAAGTTGCGTGAAAAGTACGCTGAACACGCAACAGAGGAGCGCGGCTATGTGGACAAGTGCATCGACCGCATACTCGATCTCGGCGGCGAGGTAAAGAACGGCGCAAAGAAGGAAGCTCCCGTTTACACAGATGTCATCGAGTGGATCAAGTATGATCTTCAGGTGTCCAAGGACGGTCTTGCATGGCTGAAAACTCTGACAGAGGAAGCAAAAGACGACTACACCACATACGATATTCTCAAAGAGTACTATCAGGACGAGGAAGAAGATATGTACTGGGCAGAGCAGCAGCTTGAACTCATTGAGAAGATAGGCTTGCAGAACTGGCTCAACAGACAGGTGTGAAGTGACAGCTATGATCCCCGATAATATAAAAAAGCTGCTGCACGAGCATCTGTGGTATATCGCCACATACGGCGATGATCCGAATGTTGTTCCCGTGGGATTTAAGTGTGTGTGCGATGACGGCAGGCTTGCGATAGGTGCTGTTCTGCTTGAAACAACGCTTGAAAATATCAGAGCGAACGGCAAAATTGCTGTATCCTGTGCCGATCCGCTGACAGGCGAAGCGTATCAGATCAAAGGCACTGCCGAAATTACCACCGAGGGCGAAGCATACGACCACTATCAGAAGCTGACCGAGGATACATTCAAGGGCGCAATGTCGCTGAAATGTGCGGTCATCATCACGCCTGAAAAGCTGATAAACTGCTCACCCAATGCGCATAACAAGGAGGAACTACCACTCTGAGGAGGTCACGAAAATGACAGAAAAAGAACAGATACTTGACGCTATGAAAAAGGCTGGCGAGCCACTGAACGCAGGCAAGATCGCTGAGCTGACAGGTCTTGACCGAAAGGTCGTTGACAAAACTATGACAGCTATGAAAAAAGACGGCTCGATCGTTTCGCCCGTAAGGTGCAAGTGGGAGCCTGCAATGAAATAACGGGTAAGACTAAGGGACCGGTACTGAAAATGTATGCGGTCTCTTTTCCAAAAAGAGAAGCAGTACAAGGAGGATAACACAATGTTTGATTATGATGTTGCATATTTAGGCAGCGGGCATTCATGCTGGCATGGTGCCGTGACACTGGCCGCTGCGGGCAAAAAGGTGATTCTCATGGATAATGATCTGCCGGGTGGTACCTGCACAAATTATGGCTGCGATGCAAAAATACTTCTTGACGGACCGTTTGAATTTCTTGATGGATTAGAACGGTATAAAGATGTTTGCGTTGAACGCACCGGAGCGATCGATTGGAAAAGGCTGATGGCATACAAGAAAAAACATCTTACCCCTTTTGCAGAGTTTATTCCCGGTATGCTGGAGCGTTCCGGGATCGATTTCATACGTGAAAAGGGAAAGCTGCTCGATGCACATACCATACAAGCGGGCGACAAAACTATCACAGCCGAGATCATCGTACTTGGTGTTGGTCAGCGAAATGCACGGTTGAATATACCGGGACAGGAATATCTTCACGGAAGCCGCGAATTTCTTGATATAGAAGAGATGCCGGAACATCTCGTATGTATAGGTGCGGGCATTATTTCAATGGAGTTTGCATCTATGGCTCTGACCCTCGGCAAAAAGGTGACATTCATTGAATTTGCGCCGAGAGCGTTGGCTGCATATCCGAAAAAATATGCTGACGCTCTCGTTGAAAAAATGAAAGCGCAGGGCGCGGAGTTTTATTTCGGCGAGGCTGTTTGTCAGGCGGAAAAGACCGGCAACGGGTATAAGGTCACAACAAAGTCGGGGCTTTGCGTTGAGGGCGACTATATTCTTGACGCTACCGGCAGAGTTGCAAACATTGAAGATATCGGGCTTGAATCGCTGGGGATAGAAGCGAGCCGCCGCGGTATCAAGACAGATGATCATCTCCGCACAAGTGTAAAAAACATCTACGTGAGCGGCGATGCGATCGATAAGACAATTCCGAAGCTCACGCCGACAGCTGAGTATGAATCCAATTATATAGCTGGACAGATACTCGGCAATACGGAGCCGATAAGCTATCCTGCAGTTCCGAATCTTGTATTTACACTGCCGAGGATCGCACAAGTCGGAGTAACTGTTGATGAAGCAGAAAAGGCTCCGGATATGTATAAGGTCATTTCAGTTCCGTACGGTAAGCAAAATGAGTGGGTAGATAACCGCGAACTCGATATTGATCTCACATTTATCATTGATAATGAAGGATATCTTGCAGGTGCGGCGATCTACGGAAGCGAAGCGGGTACATGGATAGACTTCCTCACACTTATCATCAATAAGAAGATCACAGCGTCCGAACTGCGTTCTATGGTGTTTGCGTTCCCTACACAGACATATATGCTTGTAAGCACACTGATACCTTTACTCAGACAGAGCCGATGATCGGGAACAAAATACAGCCCGACTATATCTGCACGCAGTCTGCTTGTGAGATAGCCGGTCTTTTCATCAAAACTCGGTTAAGGAAGGCACATAAATGAGGATAGGCGTTGATTATTACCCGGAGCACTGGGACGAAGAATTATGGGCGCAGGATGCGCGGCTTATGGCGCAGACAGGTGTGAAGCTCGTGCGGTTGGCGGAATTTGCATGGTGCAGACTGGAGCCTTCGGACGGACAATTCGACTTTGCGTGGCTCGATAAAGCGATCGGCATTTTTGCGGTTAACGGCATTGATGTCGTTATCGGAACTCCCACAAACTGCCCGCCGAGGTGGCTTTGCGAGAAGCATCCGGAGATACTGCCCGTGGGTGACAACGGACAGACGAACCCCATAGGCATACGGGGACATAGGTGCTTCAATTCGCCTACCCTCCGGGAGTACACAGGGCGCATCGTCGGAAAGCTCGCGGAGCATTACAAGGACTGCAAAAGCGTTATTGCGTGGCAGATAGACAACGAGCTTGAAGCAAATATCTGTTGCTGCGAGGTGTGCAATAACAAGCACCGTGATTGGCTGAGACAAAAATACGGAACTCTTGAAGCGCTCAATAAGGCATACGGCAGTGTCGTCTGGAGCGGCGAGTATTCCTTATGGGAGCAGATAGACCCGCCTTACGGCGGCTATAATACCGCATGGCTAAACCCTGCGTATATGCTTGACTTCCGCCGCCGCGCCGCCGAAGATGTGACGGAGTTCGCACGCTTTCAGGCTGACATTATCCGCTCTCATATCCCCGATGCGAAAATTACAACAAATACTTGGTTCTGCAATAACCTGCCGGACTTTTATAACCTGTTCGCAAGCCTTGACTTTGTTTCCTACGACAACTACCCGACCACCAGCATCCCGGACGACAGCGAGGATATCCATACTCACGCCGTGTATCTCGATATCATGCGCGGCGTAAAGCGGAAAAACTTCTGGATAATGGAGGAGCTCAGCGGAGGTATCGGCACATGGATGCCAATGCAGAAAACCACCCGTCCCGGCATGATAAAGGGATACGCCTTGCAAGCGTTCGCGCACGGAGCTGACACAGTCGTGCATTTCCGTTGGCGCACCGCAAACATCGGTGCGGAGATGCACTGGCACGGACTTATCGACCACAGTAATGTCCCCCGGAGACGGTTCGCCGAGTTTGCGGAGCTTTGCAAAGAGGCTGAGAAGCTCAAAAACTTGGAAAGCACGGAAATTCGTTCTGATGTGGCAATTCTTTTTTCTGTCGAAAGCGAAGCCGCATTCAAGCTCCAGCCGCAGACTGACGGTTACAATTATATGGAGCAGATAAAGCTGCTGCATCAGGCGTTCGCGCGGTACGGGCTGAATGTGGATATTATTGACGAACACACGGATATCTCGCAGTATAAAATAGTCTGTGCGCCGGAGTTGTACATAACAGACAAGACTGTCGCAGACAGGCTTCACGACTTCGCGCGAAACGGCGGGACAGTGATACTTACTGCACGAAGCGGCGTTAAGGACGAGCACAACAACTGCATTATGGAGCTGCTCCCGACCGTGTACAGGGAGCTTGTCGGCTGCCATGTTTCGGAGTACGACCCGATAGGTTGGGGAACAAACAGCGTCCGCTTCGAGGACGGCGAGGTCTTTAAATGCAAACAATGGTGCGATGTTCTCGAAGCCGACACCGCCGAGGTCCTTGCGCGTTATGACTGCGACTTTTACAAGGGCAGCCCTGCGGTCACAGTCAATCGTTACGGAAAAGGTACGGCGTATTATGTCGGAACTATCGGCGAGCGCAGAATGTACGAAAAGCTTGCCGAAGATATCCTCTGCAAAGCAGGTGTAGCATATATTGCCGACCTGCCTGAAAATGTGGAGGTCACAACACGCACCGGAAACGGTGTGACCGCACAGTTTATATTCAATGATTCCGATGAGGAAAAGGCATTCACTCTTGACGGCAGAGAATTGCATTTAATGCCTTTTGAGATGAACTGTACATTAAAGAAATGATGAAAGGAATATTATCATGGAGATCAAAGCAGTAAAATTCAGGAAAGACGGCTTCTACTCGCAGCCTTTCGCATTCGGCGGCGAGGAAGGCACGGATAAATTCGACAAGAATATCCGCTATCGCGGCAGTCTGCAAAACTATCTTATCGACACAGGAGATGAAGTAATACTCGTTGACACGGGACTTCCGGCAGGCACACCGGAGGAAGCCCCCGATGAGAACAGTCTCGCGTATACCGGCAAGGATATTTGCAGTTATATGGAAGCTTTCGCGGCTCTCGGCTACAAGCCCGAGCAGGTGACGAGAATACTCCTCACCCACCGTCACAGCGACCATTCGGGTTGCATAGGCGAATTCCCGAACGCGAAGATCTATGTGAACCGCGACGAGCTGGGCGCGGACGAATTGCAGGGATTTGACAACATCGTTCCCGTGGATTTCACCGACGGCGCGTATCACAATTTTCCCGAAAGCCAGAAGATACGCGACGGGATATATATGATAAAAGCAAAGGGTCATACATGCGGCAACAGCCTTGTTATCGCCGAAAGCGACGGACTTTTCTATATGCTGCAAGCCGACATCACTTATGTTGACGAGGCGCTTTACGCGAATAAACAGTCGGTTGTATTCGACGATCTGCCTGCCGCACGCGAGACACTCGACAGAGTGAGAGAATTTGTCAGCAAGAATCCCACCGTTTACTGCGGAACTCACACCCCGCAGGGATATGAAAATCTTGAAGCAAAGCGCGTTATCGACCTGAATGACCCGCCCGAGACCATTCCCGTGGGCGAGATAACATTCAAAACGAAGAGCGGAAAGTATGTCTGCTCGGTCTGCGGATATGTTTACGACCCGGCTGTCGGCGACGAAAAGCAAGGGATCCCCGCAGGTACGGCTTTTGAGGACTTGCCCGACGACTGGCACTGTCCGAGATGCAAAAAGGGTAAGGATAAGTTCAATCCGGCGTAAAGGAGACAGACTGATGAGCGACAAGCTATATATACCCGTAAAAGGGTGCGGACACAGTTAAGAAGCTGTGGCGGATCATGTTTGATCGCTACACCAGAGTGCATGAACTGAATAACCTGATATGGGTGTGGAATTCACAGGTACCGGAATGTTATCCCGGTGCTTTATTGACACCGACATTGTAATTATCCGCGGATCTGCCATGCAGACTTGTGTAGCAGGCTGCCATAAAGAACAGGTGAAACGATTTTTTTGAATGTCAGTCATTTCCGTGGGCGCTCGGGCTCTCACCGTAGCGTTTCACATACGCTTTGTAGAATACCGAATAATCCCCGAAGCCGCAGCTTTCTGCGGCTTTTTTTGCGCTCATGCCGCCTTGCAGAAGCTCTCTTGCTTTTATGAGCCGCTTGGCTGTGATATATGCCCACGGTGATGTTCCGGTAGCCTGTCTGAAGATACGGGAGAACTGGGACGCACTGAGAAAGAAGTGCGCCGCAAGCTGCTCGACAGTGATCTCCTCAAAAAGCACATCATTTACATACCGCACTGTCTGTTCGGAAAGCGCTGCCCCGGCTGGAGCTTTCCCGCTTTTCTGCTGCGCTGTCATTGCTGTTATATCGGCAAGCCTTGTCGTCATCAGCAGCGTTCTGCCGTAATCGTCGCCCTCATAATAGCACATATTCCGGAATGTATCTTCAAGTCCGGGCAGAAAGTACAGATTTTGTTTTCCGAGGGGACGATCGGTGAATATCCTCATAAGCCGCCTTTCCGGGTCGAAGCTGTCAAACAGTGACAGCGGAAAGTTGACCGCATACCTTTCGTACCGTTCTGCACTGAGAAACCGTATGCAGTGTGCTTCGCCCGGACGCATTATCAGCAGACTTCCTTTTGTCAGCGGATACACCGTGCCTTCCACAAGATACTGCGCATTGCCCGAAATAAAATAGAACACCTCGCACCTGTCGTGGATATGAAAATCAAACCCGCTGCCTGTCGGAGTGTCATTTATGGCGTGTCGTATATACAGTCCGGCGCTTTCGCTTTCCTTCAGATAGTCCATTCTGTCACCTCACGATGTTATTTTATCATATCATGCGCGGAATTGCAATATATTCCGGAGATTTTTGCAATTGTAATGCAAATAATTTTGTGGTATTATTGTCTCAACGAGAACAAAACGGAGGTAATACCATGAAATACAGACTTGCGGCATTCGCCGATGAAGCGGCTCCCGACCTTGCGGGACAGATATCCGCTATGCGGGAAAACGGGATAGAGCTCCTTGAAATAAGGGGAGTTGACGGTGAGAACATCGACAGGGTATCGGACCAAAAAGCCCGCGAGATACGAAAAATGCTCGATGACGCGGGTATCGCTGTCTGGTCGCTTGGCTCGCCCTTCGGGAAAATAGGGATAGGCGATGACTTTGCACCGCACCTTGACAGCTTTAAGCACAGCTTAGAGCTTGCCGACATTCTGGGCGCAAAGCATATCCGTCTGTTCAGCTTCTACGGGACAACGGAAATTGACCCGGTGCTTGAAAGGCTGGATTGCTTCATTGAAGCAGCGGCAGGGACGGATATCATTCTTTGTCATGAGAATGAAAAAGGCATATACGGAGACACTGCCGCAAAGTGCGCGGAGATACATAAGGCTCTGACGCAGCTTCGGGCGGTGTTCGACCCGGCAAACTTCATACAGTGCGGTCAGGACACAAGAAAGGCGTGGGAGCTGCTCTCACCCTACGTTGAATATATGCACATAAAGGACGCGCTTCCCGACGGCTCGGTGGTGCCTGCGGGAAAGGGCGCGGGTGAACTGCCGTTCCTGCTGTCGCAGTACAAGGGAGAGGTGCTTACCGTAGAGCCGCATCTGTCGGTATTTGCGGGCTTCGATAAATTAGAAACGGAGCAGAAAACAAAGATGCACTATACCTACCCCGACTCACGGACAGCATTCACGGCGGCGGTAAACGCACTTAAAGGTATCATAGGAGGACAGCAAAATGGATAGGCTGAAACTTGGCATAATCGGAATGGGCAATATGGGCAGCGGGCATCTCGGATATGTGATGAACGGAGAATGTCCCCGCGTCGAGATAACGGCTATTGCGGATACCGACCCGGAAAAGCTGAAAAGGGCAAGCGAAAAGCTCCCCTCTGCGGCTGTTTATGACAGCGCGGAAGGTCTTATTGCGAGAGGAGCGGCTGACGCTGTACTGATAGTCGTCCCCCACTACGACCACCCGGCGATAGCTATAAAAGCGTTTGAACACGGGCTGCACGTCCTGACCGAAAAGCCCGCCGGAGTATTTACAAGACAGGTGCGGGAGATGAATGAAGCCGCAAAGAAGTCAGGAAAATGCTTCGGCATTATGTTCAATCAGCGAACTAACCCAATATTCGCAAGGGCGAGGGAGATAGTCCGCGGAGGTCAGCTCGGTGATACGAAAAGGCTTGTGTGGATAATCACAAACTGGTACCGCACACAGGCGTACTACGATTCCGGAAGCTGGCGCGCTACATGGAACGGAGAGGGCGGGGGAGTGCTGCTGAACCAGGCACCTCACAACCTTGATCTGTGGCAATGGATATTCGGTATGCCAAAGAGGGTAAGGGCATTCTGCGCAGTCGGGAAATACCACGATATCGGCGTTGAGGACGATGTGACGATCTACGGCGAATACGAAAACGGCGCGACAGCCGCGTTCATCACCACCACCGGTGAAGCTCCCGGTTCCAACAGGCTTGAAATCTCCGGCACAAGGGGCAAACTCGTTCTTGAGGACGGGAAGCTGAAGCACTGGAGACTGAAAGAGGACGAGCGCGTTACCTGTGCGGAATGTAAGAACGGCTTTGTTCACCCGGAATGTGATTATGAAGAATACACCGCTCCCGAGCCCGACGGTCACCCGGAAATACTCAACAATTTCGCGGATCATATACTTGACGGCACGGAACTTATCGCTCCCGGCGAGGAGGGACTGAACTCGCTGTCGATATCAAATGCCGCGTATCTGTCTTCGTGGACAGACGGCTGGGCGGAGATTCCTGTGGCGGAGGACGCTTTTGAGAAGCAGCTCGCGTGGCTGTGCCACAATGAAAAGCTTACAAAGAAGCCGCCGCTTGTAAGTGAGCCGGCTGAAAAACTTGCGGAGCGCTGGAGGGTACACTGGTGAACGGGTTTGCTCTTATGGCGGGGGTCACACTCTGCTACACGATAACTTCGCTGAGCGACAAATACGCCGCCGCAAAGGCTAAGCTTTCTCCGGACAATTTCACATTCCTTATGTGTGCATCAATGTCAGTGTTTCTGGCACTGACACTGCCGTTTCAGACGATAGCGTTCACACTGACGTGGCAGGCATTTGCGGGTATCGCGCTTGTCGCGGTGTGCAAGCTGCTCGAATTCAGAATGAGCATACTCGTCCTTAAGGAAATGTCGGCATTCGAGCTTAAAGCGTGGCTTGGAGTTACGCTGTTCGTGTCGTATTTTGCCGATGTGTTCATGGGCGCAGGTCTGAGCTTCCCGAAACTCGCTTTCATCTGCGCGGCGGCTCTGGGACTTGTGCTTATCGTCCGCTCGGACAAGGCGGAGAAGATAAACTACAGGCGCCTTATACTGCCGCTTGCGCTGTACCTTGCTTCAAAATTCGGCTACGGTCTGGTGATACGCACATTTTCCGGCTATGCTTCGTCAATAATGCTGCTCCTGCCGGGACTGGTGCTTGTCGCTTTAGCTGTACTTCCGAAGGTACGCTTCGGAGAGTTCCGGGAAAAGCCCAAAGGCACAGCTCTGGTAACTCTCGCACGGATACCGAACGCCGCCGGTATGATAATGGAAAATGCGGTGATAACGATAAGTCTTGCAAACTATTCGCTGATACAGCCGATGATACTTGTTACGCTGTTTGTTATCGGGCTGATACGGCGGGAAGCCGTATCGAAGGAAAATATCATCGGCGGAGTGCTCGCGATAGCGGGCGTTCTGGGATTTCAGCTCCGCGGGTAAATAACAGAGGCTCGGAACAGGTATGTCCGGGCTTCTTTTGTCCGGCGTTTTCGGATAACTATGCTTCACTGTATGCAAAATGAGAGATTTTTCGGAAAATGTCTCTCGGGTATGTAAATCGGACAAATTATAAATTGCAAAACCGAATGATATGTGTTATAATTACTAAAATATACTCTGCATAAACTCACTGCTTTGATGCTTATCATCGGAATTACAGACATAAGGCATGAAAAATATCTTACAGGCAAATAAAAATGAACGGAAAGACAAAAACTGCACCGACTTGGACGAAAGCAAGGGATGAGGTCGATGATACGAAGAAAGAGCACAAAGGAGCTGCTGGGCGAGTCTATACACGATCTCGCACAGATAAAGCCGGTGGACAAGATAACCGTGAAGGAGATCACCGATAACTGCGGAATGTCTCCTGCGACCTTCTATCGGCATTTTCATGACAAGTATGAGCTTGTGGCATGGATATACAACTATCAGATGGAAGACATATATATGGACTTCTGCACAGGTTCCGAGAGCTGGCGTGAGGCTGTGAGGGATATGGTGATGATACTTGACAATGACAGGAGATTTTACAGCAACGCTCTGATAAACACCACGGGACCTAATGCTTTTTTCTATGCCACAAGACTGCGCAGTGCGGAACTGCTGACAGAGTATGTAAAATTCAGTAATAACGGAAGTATTTCCGAAGAACAGCTTTTCGACATAAGCTTTTATCTGTGGGGAATGTCCTGCACGATAACCGAATGGTTTCTGAACAAGCATCCATATACAGTCGATCAGATCACAGATCACTTGTACAATGCAATGCCCGCGTCACTGAAAGCGTATCTGATATAAAGGAGGTAAACAGAATGACTGCCGATGAAAGGATCATAGCACTTGCCGACCCGGACAGTATCGCTCAGATACCGTCGTTCCTGCGAAAGCACGCTTTTGAATGTTCGTGCAGGCTCATAGCCCGCGAACATCCGGATATATACGAAGCGTTTTCCTCCGACGCAGAACCGGACAACGGCTCAAAAACGCAAATGAAAGCATTGATCGACGATATAATTGCAAAACGCTTGGAAAAATATGACTGCAAAGGAGAAAACACATGAAAGCAGAGATCAGATATTTTACAAAAACAGGAAACACCAAAAAGCTCGCCGATGCGATAGCCGAAGAACTCGGCACTCAGGCAAAAGATCTCTCCGCGCCGCTTCCCGAAAAGACCGATATTCTTTTCCTTTGCAGCTCGGTGTATTGGGCAGGCGCGGACAGCAGCGTGAAAAAGTATATCAAGGATAACGCGAACAAGATCGGAACGCTCGTAAATGTCAGCACCGCCGCGATGATAGAATCGACCTATGCGCAGATAAAAAAGGTGTGCGCACAGGCGGGTGTAACGATATCGGACAAGGAGTTCCACTGCCGCGGGAAATTCACAGCCATGCACCCGGGACACCCGGACGACACGGACATACAAGCGGTGAAAGAATTTGCGCGAAAGGTCATGGGGGAAGCGTAATGAAGGATAATTTCGATCTTCAGGAGTATCTTGTTGAAGGCGTTGAGCGGGTAGTTGCGGACGCGCTCCGGGCTTCTCTGAAAAATCCGAAAGAAAGCGCATTTATGCTGAAATTCGCGGCTGCAAGCAAAGCTGCATCGAAAAAACGCATCGCTGCCGAAAAGCAGGGCATACATATCCCGTCGTTCCTGATAGCAAGTATAACGAGCAGCTGCAACCTGCACTGCGCGGGTTGTTACTCTCGCTGCAACAAATCCACGACGGACACAGAACCGGTGGAACAGCTTTCGGGCGATGAGTGGTCGCGGATATTCGATGAAGCAGACGAACTCGGTATAAGCTTCATTATCCTTGCGGGCGGCGAGCCCACCATGCGCCGTGACATAATCGAAGCCGCGGGAATGAAGCAGAACATACTTTTCCCCGTTTTCACCAACGGCACATTCATAAGCGAACGGTATTTCGAGCTGTTCGACAAATGTCGCAACCTTATCCCGATAATGAGCATCGAGGGCGGCAGGGAGGTCACCGACGCAAGACGCGGAAACGGCATCTACGACAGGCTCATTGCCAATATGACCGAGCTGCAAAGGCGCGGACTGGTTTTCGGTGCGTCCGTGACGGTTACGACCGAAAACGCGGAAGAAGTTTCCTCCGACAGGTTCCTCGGAGAGCTTGAAAATCTCGGCTGCAAGGCAGTGATATTTGTTGAGTATGTTCCCGTTACGGACGAAAGCATGGAGCTTGCACCGGGCGACAGGGAGCGTGAAATACTCGACAAGGCTATCGAGCGACTCAGAGCCGGAAACTCAGAGATGATGTATGTATCGTTCCCGGGCGACGAGAAGAGCTCCGGCGGCTGCTTTGCGGCAGGACGAGGTTTCTTCCATATCAATTCTCACGGCGGTGCGGAGCCCTGCCCTTTCTCGCCGTATTCGGACATAAACGTGAAGGACACTTCGCTTCGTGAAGCAATATCCTCGCCGCTGTTCACGGCACTTCGTGACGGGGATATCCTGCTCGACGAACACGAGGGCGGCTGTGTGCTGTATCAAAAGCGGGAGCTTGTGAAATCGCTTGCCGCACAGCATTGACGGCATGGAGCAAATAGTTATCCATGTGGATATGGACGCATTTTATGCTTCGGTGGAAATGCGTGACGCTCCGTCACTTCGGGGAAAACCGCTTATTATCGGATCTCTGCCGAACGAGCGGGGTGTTGTGGCTACTTGCAGCTACGAAGCAAGAAAGTACGGTGTCCATTCCGCAATGAACATCAAGGAAGCCTACCGCCTATGCCCAAACGGGATATATATGCGCCCGAATTTCGAGAAGTACAAGGCTGTATCCGCACAGCTCCACGAAATATGGGGAGAGTACGCCGCCGAACTGGAAAGCGTGGCGCTTGACGAAGCGTATCTTGATGTTACGGAAACGGCGGGCAGCTTTGAAAAAGCACGGGAGTTTGCCTATGCGATAAAGCGAAGAACACAGTCCGAGCTTGGGCTCAGCTGTTCGGTGGGACTTGCGTACTCAAAGACTGCCGCGAAAACGGCAAGCGAGGAAAAGAAGCCTGACGGATATTTCGAGATACTAACGGCGCAGAGCTTTGTGGAGCTGATGACAGACCGTGATGTCAGTGCGCTGTATACGGTAGGAGCAAAGACTGCCGAAAAGCTCGGCAGGATCGGTATCCACACAGTCAGGGAGCTGCGGAACCGGCAGAAAGATGTGATAAAGCTGCTCGGAAAGCATGGGGAAATGCTGGTGCAAATGGCTTACGGAGCGGATAACAGAAAGGTCACTCCCCGCCGTCCCGAGGACGCAAGATCCATAAGCCGCGAGATAACCTTTCAGGAAGATGTATCTGACTACGGGCTGCTGAACGATGTACTGCTCCTGCTGGCAATATGCGTTATGGAAAGAGCCGGGCGCTATGGGCTGCACGGAAACGGTGTCGTGCTGAAGCTCACCTACTCGGATATGAAAAGCATAACAAGGTCAAACGGCAGTGTAAGCTGCGATTCCGCATATACACTTTACCGTGAAGCAGTGCGGCTGCTGTCCGCTCTGCCAAAAAGGTCTGTCCGTCTTATCGGGGCAGGTATATATGACCTTTCCGACAATGAAAACAGACAGCTCTCATTCGATGATATCACCGAAGCAGGAAACGCTGTGCGCGAGCAGTCTCTGGCGAAAGCTCTCGGTGAGATAGGCGTTCGGTATAACCTCGACTTTGCGGGAAATCTTGAAAAGATATACCGTTCGGATATACTGCACAAAACCGTTGAATATATGCGAAAGCACAGTGATCGTAAATACAGAAGGTGCTAAACTATGAAATACGCTTGGAAAGAAATACTTTACGGCAAGAAAAAATATATCCTGATAGAGCTGCTGATGATACTGCTGATGTTCATGGTGCTGTTTCTTTCGGGACTTGCTTCGGGGCTTGGAAGAGCCGTATCCTCGGCGATCGACACGATGAATGCCGACTATTTTATAGTCGATGACTCGGCGGAGCAGCTGATCACCGTTTCGTCGGTCGGAACGCAAGTGCTTGACGAGCTGCGGTCAGCAGGCGCAAATGCCGCGCCGCTCGATATACAAAGAATGTATATAATCAAGGACGGCGACGATGAAAAGCTGAATATGACCTATTTTGCCATAGAAGCGGGCAGCTTTATCGAACCGGAAACTATCGAGGGAACAGGACTTGCCGCATCGTCAGCCGATGATCCGATACTGCTCGATGATGATTACAAGCTTGAAGGAATATCTCTCGGAGATACGCTCAGGGATTCCTCGACCGATATCGAATTTACCGTTGCGGGCTTTGTCGATGACAGAATGTACGGTCACACCTCAGTGGGGTACATTACGACAGACGGTTACACAAGGCTCAGAAAGGCTCTCAATCCCATGTATGTGCAGTCGTATCATGCAATAGCCGTAAGGGGCAGCTCAGACTATGACTTTGCGGGGAACGGTCTGGAGCTTGTCTCAAAGCATGAGATCATCGAGAATATCCCCTCTTACTCGGCGGAGCATCTGACGATCACAATGATCGTGTGGGTGCTTGTCATCATATCGGCGGTCATTATCGGGATATTCAACTATATACTCACTTTGCAGAAGCAAAAGCAGTTCGGTGTTATGAAGGCTGTCGGCATGAGAAACGGCGAGCTTGCGGGTATAGTCATAAGCGAGGTGCTTATCATATCGGTTTTTGCTGCGGCGGTCTCACTTGTGCTGACATTCGCGATGGCGGCGGCAATTCCCGAGAAGATGCCGTTTTATCTTGAAGCGTCGGACGCTGTTGCCGTGACTGCGGCATTTGTGGCGATATCGGTACTCAGCAGTATGCTGTCGGTCGTAAACATATCACGGATCGACCCGGTGAAAGCGATAGGAGGCGGTGAAGAATGAGCGGGATACTTCTTGAACTGAAAGACATCTGCAAATCCTATCGTGACGGTTCGGAGGAGCGTGTTATCCTCGACGGTGTGTCACTTGCAGTCGGGAAAGGCGAATTTGCGGCAATAGTCGGACCGTCAGGCTCGGGGAAAAGTACATTTTTATCAGTCGCGGGGCTTCTGCTTACTCCCGACAGAGGAAATGTGCTTATCGGCGGAAAAGATGTCACCGGTGCGTCGAAAGGCGAGAGAACGATGATACGGCGCAGACAGCTCGGATTTATTTTCCAGAGCCACAACCTGCTGCCGTACCTTAAAACCGCGGATCAGCTTGCTATAGTGCAGGAAAAGCCGATGCGCGAAAAAGTGAGCGTCGATGAACTGCTTTCGGAGCTTGATATTGCCGACTGCCGTGACAAGTTTCCGGCAAAGATGTCCGGCGGCGAAAAGCAGCGTGCGGCTATCGCAAGAGCGTTTGTCAATGACCCCGATGTTATCCTTGCCGACGAGCCGACCGCAAGCCTTGACGCACAGCGCGGACGGCTTGCGGTGGAAATGATACGGAATGAGGTAAAAAAGCGGAACAAGGCGGCTGTTATGGTAACTCACGACAACCGTGTGCTCGATCTGGTCGATTCGGTCTATCGGATCGATGGCGGCAAGCTGCTGAAGGAACGCTTTGAATAAAACTAACAATAACAGGAGGAAAATCGAATGAAGATCGCAGTACTTAACGGAAGTCCGAGAAAAGAAAACACATCTGCTATGGTGCAGGCATTCTGCGAGGGTGCAAAAGCCGCGGGTCATGAAGTGGAGGAGTATCAGGTAGGCAAAATGAAGATAGCGGGCTGTCTCGCCTGTGAATACTGCCACACCAAGGGGAACGGTGTCTGTATCCAAAAGGACGATCTGGAGAAGATAATGCCAGCTTATAAAGAGGCTGACTTTATCGTTTTCGCATCTCCGATCTATTACTTCACAATGACAGCGCAAATGGAGGCTGCGATACAGAGAGTTTACTGCATCGGAAAGCCTGCCGCAAAGAAAGCCGCACTGCTGCTCTCATCAGGGTCTGCCGGTGTGTATGATGCCTCGATCGCACAGTTCAAAGCATATATGGCTTATGCTGGAATCGAAGTTGCGGGCATCATCACTGCCAACGGAGAAGAAAACAAGTCAGAGGCTAAGCTCAGCGAGATCAAGGCATTTGCACAGGGTCTGTAAGATAAACAAGGCTGTCGGGTATATTAATGTAATTTGTTGCATCTGTCCTGCCAGACGAAACTCTTTTAGTGCAACAGGTAGAATATCCGATTTCTTGATAGACATATCCCTCCATTCTGTGGTATTGTGGGTGGTACGAAGAATCACAACACAACCACAAGAACGGAGGGAATCTATTATGACGAAGAAAAGAAAAACAGGTCTGGTGATAGGAGCTGCAGCAGCTTGCATCGCTGTGCTGTGTGCGGCGGGAGCCTGCAACGTATTATCAAACGAAGAAAAAGCTGTGCGCCCGGCGGTCACAACATCGACTACGGCGATTACGACCTCCATTGCCCCGCCGACCACAACAGCGCCAGTGACTATAACTGCGGATATCACGGCGGACACCACCGCGACCCAGATCACAACATTCGTGACCTGCTCGACTGCCGAGCAAGAACCCGATAAAATGCAGACCCCTACTACAACAACGGAGCAGACCACAGCAACTGATACGACTGTTCAGCCGACCACGACAATGACACCTGTGACCACTACGGCTCCTGCTCCGGCTGAGTCATACCACGGACAGACAAGCGGAGACTACATCTACGTCAATGGCTTCGGCTGGATATTCAACGAGGGCGGCGGTGGAGAAGGCTCGGTCAACTACGAGATGTACTGCAATGGCAATAAAATTGGATACTTCGGATGACGGTGAACGCGGCGTTCACCGTTTTTTATATCTTGCAACAGCCGTCGCAAAATGCGACGCCCCCAAACGATTCCGTTACAATCCGTTACACTAAGCCTTGTCCAAAACGGACATACCTTGTTATACAAAGCCAGTAACGGGTTGGTGCTGTTGACAAACTCCTAATTTTCACTCGACAAAAATCGCTGAATATGCTATAATAGTAGTAGAAAGCGAGGGG
>JAGBLA010000095.1 GCA_017635675.1 Ruminiclostridium sp. | reverse complement strand
TCCTCGTTCATTTTCTCATAAGCGAACAGCCCGAAACGAAATCCGTTCAATTCAAAAACGCTGTAAATATCGTCCCTTTCGGTGACAGGCTGCTCAAAAAGCGATTCATAGAAAAGGATCGCTCTGTTCATATCTTTCACGCAGATGTACAGAGAGTTAATGCTTATCTTCACTGTGATGCTCCAGCAGTTCTAAATCTATCATTCCACTTCCCACATCAGCCGCAGCACACTTCACACGCACCGCGTCACCTATTGTGTACGCCGTGTTTGAAAGTGTCTCCACAAGCGAGATATCGTTTGACAGTTCGTAGGTACCGACCGGCAGTGTCATCGTATCTACCCTGCCCTCTACAGTACTCGGCAGTTCCACAAAGAAACCTGCGCCGGTAACTCCCGAAATATAGCCGTCAAACTCCTCGCCGATGTGCTCCTTCATAAATTCCGCCATATAGAACTTGTCGCAGTCCCGCTCTGCCGCAACGGCAGTAAGCTCGGTAATGCTCGCCCGGTAAGCCTGCTCATGTGCAAACTTCTGATACTTCTTAATGAGCCTGTCAGTAGGCATTCCCGCCACCGCGTCGGTGAGGATACGGTGTATCGAAAAGTCCGCAAGACGGCGTATAGGAGAAGTGAAGTGACTGTATTCTTTCATGACAAGTCCGAAATGACCGAGAGGTTCCTCGCTGTACTTTGCTTTCATCATAGAGCGCAGCACAAGATTGTTGATAACGGGAGCCTTCGGATCGTCTTTAACCCGTTCCAGAACCGCGGAAAGATCACCGGCGGTGCTTTTCTCGTTGATGCCGGCGTTGTCAACACCGAGATTAACCAGCGTTTCGGATAGCTGCACGAGCTTGTCCCTGTCGGGACTTTCGTGAACGCGGTAAACAAACGGGAATCCCGCCTCCATCGCGAATCTCGCCGCGCAGTTGTTTGCGCATAGCATGAATTCTTCTATCATACGCTCTGCGAAACCGCGCGTGCGCTCGGAGATGTCTGTGCAGACGCCGTTTTCATCACAGACTATCCTGCTTTCCTTTGAGTCAATGTCGGGAGCGCCGCGCCCCTCACGGTTCTTTATGAGAGTTTCGGTAAGCACGCGCATCACCGGCAGCTGCGACGATACTTCCGCGTATTTGCTTCTGATGTCATCACCGGCGGTATCGTCGAGCAGCGCGTTCACTTCGCTGTAAACGCCCTTTACGCGGGATCGTATCACTGTCTTTGCGAACCTGAACTTCGTTATCTCGCCGCTCACCGCAATGTCCATAATGCAGGAAAAAGCGAGTCTGTCCTCATCGGGATTCAGTGAACAAATCCCGTTGGATAGCTGTTTTGGCAGCATTGGTATAACACGATCGGCAATATAAATGCTTGTACCGCGGTCGTGTGCAGTCTTATCGAGAGCAGTTCCCTTCTGTACATAGTGAGAAACGTCCGCGATATGAACACCAAGCCTGTAGCCGTTCTCCGTGCGCTCAATGCTCACGGCATCGTCTATGTCTTTCGTGTCTGCGCCGTCTATCGTGAAAATTGGCAGTCCGCGCAGATCCTCGCGCTTTCTCACCTCAGCGGGATCAACTCCCGCTCGCCCGATCTTCTCGGCTTCCGCAAGAGCTTCCTCGGAAAACTCGGTTTCTATGCCCTTTTCGTCGATATACGCATCAACAGAGTTCCTTGCGTACTCCGAGCTTCCGTAAACGGATACAATGTCAGCGGTGATATCACTGTGGTGATCTGCGCGCTCATGTATCGACCAGCGTACCTTGTCGCCTTCGTGAATATCGTTCCCGTTCCAGCGTACTATGAACAGCGGATCGGTAAAGAAAGCGTCCGGGCGCAGCCGAAGCTTTCCGTTGTCGGAAACAACTGTTCCGGTCATGACACCCTCATTCTCACCGGTGATTAGCACGACCTTTGCGGTGTCGGAATCATGCTGTTCGTCCGCAAATTCGGACACGAACGCCAGCACGGTATCACCCGGTACTGCACCAAGCATATCACGCCCGCGCACGAAAAGCTCTTCCTCGGTCTTTTCATTGCGGATAAAGCCGTGAGTACGCGCGACTTTCACAACAGTTCCGTTGAAGTAGCGGCTCGCGCCTTTGAGAATGTATCTGCCCTTTGAATGATAGATAAGTCCGTCCTTTTCAAGAGCCGAAACAACGCCCATTACGCGCTTTATGTCTTTCTTTGCAGCACCGACAGCTTGCAGGATCGCGCCCTCGGTCAATCCCTCTTTTTTCTTTGGAAGAAGCGCTTCTATTATTTTTTGTCTGAATAAATACTTCATTTTTACCTCAATCATTGATCTTTCCGAACAGC
>JAGBLA010000094.1 GCA_017635675.1 Ruminiclostridium sp. | reverse complement strand
TATTATCATATTCGCTATAATATTTTTCGTGATACGGTATGCCGATGATAAAAGAAACGAGAGTTCCCGTGAGCAGACCGAATATTTCCTTGCGAGCACAGTGGCTATGGAACGTGTCACCGCAAATTATCTCGAGGGTGAGCAGCATATCTGTGATACGTGGGCCAACACAATAAACGCTTACGGAATGACTGTCGATGAAGCGATGACGTTCCTGGCAAGTGCTCTGACAGTACAGGGCGCGTCCGCGCAGATAATTTTTGATGATGACGGCATTTATTCCGGCTTCTCGACCGAGACTCACAAGACAGACCCCAACGACCGCACGGTCTCGTACAAGGGGATAAATATATTCACAGATGTTTTTTCCGAAGAAACGGAAAGCACATCTGTGCGGGTCACAAGAACATATACCAATCCCGTTAACGGACTTCAGTCACTCGCTTTTTGCAGAACGGTCACGCTCGAAGTTGACGGTACAAGCCGTAAAGCCCTGGTTCTTCGCGTGCTTCCGGTCTCCATACTTGAAAAGAAATGGGTCTTTCCCAACGAGGACTATGAAGATGCCGAGATCTCTATCATAGATTCCGACGGCAGCTATATGATACGCTCAAGCTCGGTCAAGAATTCTAATTTCTTCGAGTTTTACCGCTCATACAACAAGACGGACAGCGCCGGTCTTGCCGGATTTGAGAATGATATCACCACCGGCACGGGAACGAAAACGATACTTAACTCAAAATACGAGCCTTGCCTTATTTCCTATACGCCCGTGCTTCCCACGAACGGCTGGACGCTTATATCCTACATACCGGAATCAAAGCTCAGAACTATCACGATAGACTGGTTCTTTACGGCAGTGATCTTCTTCGCGCTGATCCTTCTGCTCATACTCGATATGGCTGTATTTCTGAAGATAAGCCGGGATCTGAGGATAGCGGCACAAAAGGCGGATAACGCCAATAAAGCAAAGACGTACTTCCTGTCAACAATGTCGCACGATATACGCACCCCCATGAACTCGATACTCGGCATGAATGAAATGGTGCTCAGGGAATGTAAGGACGAGGAGATCGCCGCGTATTCCGAGCATATACGCACATCGGGAAATACTTTGCTTGGGCTTATCAACGACATACTTGATTTTTCAAAGATAGAAGCCGGAAAGCTTGATATACTGAATGTTGAATACGATCTCGCGTCGGTGCTCAACGACCTTGTCAGTATGGCTCAGAACGCCGCCGAGGCAAAGGGTCTCGGATTTGCGGTCAACATAGACCGAAATACGCCAAGTTCCTCAACGGCGATGAGATACGCATAAAACAGGCGATAACTAACATACTGTCAAATGCGGTCAAATATACGAAGCGCGGCATGGTGACATTCAGCATCGGCTATGATGACATAGAGGGCTGTCCCGATGATATAATGCTGAATGTAAGCGTTGAGGACACCGGTACAGGGATAAAGGAAGAAGACATAGACAAGCTTTTTGCGGCGTTTCAGCGCGTGGATGAAGTCAAAAACCGCGGCATTGAAGGCACGGGCCTTGGTATAACGATAACACAGAGCCTGCTCAATATGATGGGAAGCGCTCTGGACATAAAAAGCGAGTACGGAAAAGGCTCCGTGTTCAGCTTTTCTCTCAGGCAGCACGTTGTAAAGCGTGAGGCAGTCGGGGAATATGAGACGGCGTTCATGCGTTCTGTGGCTGAACGCAAGCGCTACAAGGAAAAATTCACGGCTCCCGGCGCTCATATCCTTGTTGTGGACGATACACCCGTGAATATCACGGTGTTCAAAAGTCTGCTGAAACGCACAGGAATTAGCATAGATGCTGCGGAGAGCGGCGAGGAGTGCATTCGTATGGCTTCCTTGTCGAAATATGACATGATATTCCTCGACCACATGATGCCCGAAAAAGACGGCATAGAGACACTGGACGAGCTTAAACGGCTTCCGGACAACCCCAACGCGGAAACGCCGGTCGTCTGTCTTACCGCCAACGCGGTTTCGGGAATGCGCGAAATGTATCTCGAAGCGGGCTTCGACGACTACATAACAAAGCCGATAGATCCGGACAGGCTTGAAACTGTGGTGCTTGCTTATCTCCCGAAAAACAAGATAATGCCGCCGGAGCCGGAAAAAGAGGAAGATGACGGAGCTTCAGCCATTCCGGAATTTATGTATCACATCGCCGAGATCGATATTCCTGAGGGCATAAAGCACTGCGGCTCCGCTGCGGCGTACATCGACACGATAAAAATATATTCCGAGACCGCAGCCGCGAATATCGAAGAGATAGAGCGTTTTTGGAACAACGGTGATATTAGGCGCGCTACCGTAAAGATACACGCTTTAAAAAGCACATCGAGGATAATAGGTGCAGACGGTCTCGGCGCTTTTGCGGAAAAGCTCGAAAAAGCAGGGAACGCGGGAGATACCGAAAGGCTTGCGGACGAGCTGCCCCGCCTTTTGTCCGACTACCGCAGGCTCACGGAGAAGCTTGCCGAGATCGGGAAAAACGGCAGAGAAGAGGAGCTTCCTCTTATTTCCGATGAAAAGCTGCATGATGCCTATACCGCGATGCTGGGTTTCTCGGATACTCTTGATTATGACAGTATGGCTCATGTCGTGGATATTCTTTCCGGATATCGTATTCCCGACAGGGAACTGCCGCGTTGGGAAAAGCTCAGAAACGCGGTAGTAAATTTTGATTATGAGCTTATACCCGATATTTTATCAGAAGGAGATGAATAAAGCGATGTCCCGAAAACTGATGCTTATAAGTCAGGGTGCGTCGTTTATGACCGATGCCCTCGTAAATAACCTCATAAGAGCCGGCACCGAGATCGTTTCCGTCGCACCGTCGATAGCGGCAATAGGAGCACAAAAGGATAAAACGGACATAATACTACTTTTCGCGGGGGACAATATACTGAACTATCCCGATGTACTTGTTTATCTGAAGGATATAAGCGACAACGGAGACCTTGTGCTCTGCATCATCGGATACGAAAAGGAGCTTGCGGAAATACACAAAATCATACCTCCAAGAGTAATTATGCGCGAGTTCCTGCGTCCCTTTGAGGTAAAAGATCTCACCGCCGAACTTCTGAATGTGGTAAAGAATGCCGAGGAGCTGAAAAAGGGCAGGCATATCCTGCTCGTAGATGATGATGTGACATTTCTCAGGCTTATGCAGGAATGGCTGTCGATGAAATACAGGATCACCGCCGTTAAATCAGGAATGCAGGCTATAACATATATAGCGGTGCATACGCCGGATCTGATACTTCTTGACTATGATATGCCGATAACTCCCGGACCTCAGATAATGGAAATGATACGAAGCGAGCCGAATTCAGCCGGGATACCGATAATATTCCTTACCGGAAAATCAGACAGGGAAAGCGTAATGAACGTCATGCGGCTCAAACCTCAGGGTTATCTGCTGAAATCAATGAGCAAGGAAGAAATAACCGCAGCTGTCGATAATTACTTCACAACAAGAAAATGGAATACCGTACTGAAATGATATGGTATTGAGACAGGAACGAAAATGAAAAGAACGATAAAAACAATAACCGCCGCCGCACTTACAGTTGTTATGGCTGCCGGGATCGCGGGCTGTGCGGAAGAAAAAACTCCGATCCCCGGAAAAGAGGGCTTCAAGCCGTCACTTGACACGAATGCCGCATATACGATGAAGGTGGTGGGGCATTACAGTAATTTTGAAGCACTCGAAGAAGAATTCAACCGGTTCACAGAGTATTACCCAAATGCCGTACTGACCTATACCGCGCTTGACAATTACAGCAAAAGCGGCAGCGGGATACTGTCGACCGCACTTGCGGGAAGCGAGGCTCCCGATATTTTCTTCACCTACCCGTGGATATACGACTGGCCCGACGGCGGCAAGATCGCCGAAGCGTCGGAAGACCTGTCCGATCCGGCTCTCGGTATAGACCTTTCCTGTATCCGTGACAACCTGCTGGTGAAAGACGATGACGGAAGGATATTGAGTGTGCCTATCTACACTACCACATACGGTATGCTTGTCAATGAAAATATTTTTGAAAAAGAAGGTCTTACTGTCCCGCAGACTTATTCCGGGCTTGTTTCCGTATGCAGGGAGCTTAAAGACAAAGGTTATGCTTACCCGATAATGGGCTATAACAAGGGTACCGACCTGCTTGATCCGCTGTTCGATCCGTATTTCTGTGCACAGATACAGGCGGATAAAAAGGCTTTGAGCGATCTGAACGAAATGCGGGAGGGCGCGGGCGAATATATGCGGAGCGCTCTGGAGCTTGCCGCTGATTTTATGTCCTACGGCTTTATAGATGCCGAGGAGTGCAGCAAGCTTGAAAACAACTATGAAGCGGTCATTCTCCGTTTCTTTGAAGGAGATGTGCCTATGATGTTTGCAACGGGCAATACCGTATCGGGCACACAGAAGCGTGAATCAATGTCGGAAGCATTCACTGCGAAGCCATTCAGTTACAGCTTCTTTCCCGTTCCCTCCACGGAGGAGGGCGGTTACTTCCTTAATTCAGTTTCATTAAGTTTCAGCGTCAACAGGAACAGTAATAATCTTGAAATATCGAATGAGTTTATGCGGTTCCTTATATGTTCCGACGAACTCAACAGTATGGCAAACGGAAAAAGAATGGTGCCGCCCTGCAAGGATATGTCTCTGAACAGTGTTTATGCCCCGTTTATGGATATTGATGCCGGGAGAACGATAAACCAGTCAGAACTCGGTCTGCTCGATACACCGTCATCTCAGGTCTCCAAAGCCTGCTGGCTCGTATGCAGCGGCGTTATGACGGTCGATGAGGCGATAGAGAATTTCGGTTCGCTTTCAACTGAATGATGGAAATAACTTCACAAAAAAGCACCGCCGGAGAGCCTGCACGAATTCTTTAAGCGATCGGAAGAGGAGAATAACTATGAACAGATCAAGTATCAGATTGTTCCGTGAGGACGAGGTCGTCATAGCGGAAGGAAAAACAAACATGGAGATGTATAAGATCGTTTCGGGAAAGGCGGCGATCTATTTCGACTATGGCAAGGATACGGAATATCTTGTGGGAATAATAACGGAAGGTCGCTGCTTCGGAGAGATAGGACTGCTGACAGGCAAGCCAAGCCCGTTTTCGGTGGTGGCAGTGACGGATATTATGCTGCTCGGTATCGGAGCGAACGACTTTGATGATTTCATCATCGAAGAACCGGATAAAGCCTCGCAGATAATGAAAAATCTTGCCGGAATGGTGGTTACAATGAGCGCGAATGTGAATATGCTCAAGGAAGAAATGCTTAAAGCGTTCAGCGACAGAGCCGATGAGCACCGCGTAAATATGCTCAATCAGAGCATAATGAAATACAGGGTGTCGGGCTTACAGGGCTCTCCGTATCTGTCAAAGCTGACATGAGCGATCTCAGCATAAAATAGGGCATGAAGATGCGGCACAGTGAAATGAAATATGGTTATAGGGCGTGATAGAAATGAACAAGAAAAGAAATGCATTGTGCATAACTATAATCGGATTTGCAGTGGTAACTGTAATAATGGTATTTGGTACATTATGGATGGGAAATCTTGCAGGGCGTGATACCGAAAATGCCGTAAATTCCGTAAGTTTGCTCTATCTTGATGAACTTGCGGGACGGCGGGAACAGGTGGTTTCCTCAGCTCTTGAACGGAATATCAGGAATATGCAGACAGCCTTAGGGCTTCTTACAGACGATGATTTGAGCGATATAGAGCATTTGCAGGCGTATCAGGCACGAATGAAGAAGCTCTATACGCTCGATAAGTTTGCTTTTGTGGACACAAACGGGATAATTTATACTTCGCTCGGCACGATGAATGATATTGAAAAGTATAACATCGATCCCGGCTCTCTTTCTTCACCCTGTATAACTCTTAAAGATGCCGAAGGAGATCAGAAGAAAGTAATAATCGCGATCCCTGCGGACAAGGTTACTGTTGCGGACAGGACGCTTGTGGTCTGCTTTATGGAAATTGATATCAACAATATGCTTGAAGGTGTGTCGCTGCAATCGAGCAATAATGATACGACATTCTGCAACATCTACACAAAGGACGGAGCTGCGCTGACAGATATGGTACTCGGCGGTCTTGCGAACGAGACAAATCTGCTTGAAGCGCTTGAACGCGCTTCTTTCGAGAACGGAGATACCGTGGAAGAGGTGAAGGAGGACTTTGCGAACGGCACGGGAAATGTCGTTTCCTTTACATATAACGAAATAAAGGAGACGCTTTCGTATAAACCGATAGCAGGGAC
>JAGBLA010000093.1 GCA_017635675.1 Ruminiclostridium sp. | reverse complement strand
CATAGGTGTAGCATACGATCATGCTGTTGCTGTTTATCCTTATATTGATGACCGTGTCATCTTCGTCCGTGAGGTCGTCCGGCTTATCAGGGAAGTCGCCTTTTACAGTCAGAGTTCCCTCGGGAGGATAATCCGTTCTCCCGTTATTCGGCGAGTATGCGTCAAGATCGTCCTCTCCGTTGTCATCGGTAAAGTCTCTGCCGTTCACGAAGTACGAATTATCAACGGTATGCGGACCGTGCCAGAAATTGGCGCTTATGCTTGACTCGACACTTCCCGCGCCTGTATCCGCAGCCTTGTTGGTGAATGAGAGAACAGCCGTTTCACCTGCGGCATAAGCGGTCTTCGGAAGCGTGGAGGTGGTTATTGCCGTGCTTGTGCCGCTGCGTATTTCTCCGTAGTATGTGTAACTGAACTTGTTGTGATATCTGAATTGCAGACCGGGACCGGTCTCGGTTATCGAACGGTCGGTAGTCTCACCCATTCCGTCGTTGACGATGCGGCTGCTTGAACCGTCGATGTATCTGAAGGTAACGTAGTGCACGTCTGCCATTACATACGATGATACCTTTGTGAGCTTCCAGTAGCCGTCGCCGTCGGAAGTGTCCGCAGTGCCGCCGGAGCTGCCGTATGTCACAGTGAATATCACATAATCCCACACTTCGAGATAATAGGTAGAATGACCGTTCAGGGTATATGTTCTGGTGATCTCATCACGGAACCATTCTTCTTCACTGACACGGTTCTGTGCCGAATCTGACAGCACGAATATCGCGTCAGCCGTACCGAAGTAATCCTGCGGGTGTCTCATTGTAATGGTATAATCACCCGCTTCACCTGTTGTGAACTTATAGACAACGTGCTCCTGACCGGCTTCCTCTATGGACTTGTTATCCACGGTCTGACCTATGCTTATCGGTATAGCATCGGAAAAGTCTCTGCCGGAATTACCCGATGTGTCTGTATTTCCGGTATTGCCTGTGGTGCCGGTATTGCCGGAAACTACGCCTGTTCCGTCGCCGTACTCGTCATATTCGATATAGAAGCCTGTCTGATAGCCGCTCATGTCCTCATTGTCGAGGTCATTCCATGTCATATCCGACCACAGATGTCCGCACCATTCAACACCGCCCTGATCGTTGGGCTCGCCTGACTTCCAATGCGTGTAGCCGCCGAAAGGCTCACCCGTTACCCAGCTCCAGCCGTTGTTGTCTCCGTACCCGCCTATCCAGCCGGTAGTTCCGGGGAATGTGCTTTCAATGAAAGCCTGTTCCTCGGCAGAGGTGATAGTCACGAGATGACCGCCCATTGACTGGCACATAGCACGCGCTTCTGTCCATGATATGTCCGCGTTCGGGTAGTATTCGTAGCGGTGACCGCTCAGAGTTCCGGTGGGAGTCTCCTCCGCGCCGTTGTAGTCGAATTCATATATCGGGACATTCGTTCCGGTGGTGTCAATCGTACCGCTGAACTCGCGCACCTCGCCGTCAACATCTACGCGGACGAGGTATGATGCGCTGTCATCGCTGCGGTCTGCGAACTGATTGAGGTACACCTTGTAATGACCGTTGCGCGGGTTCTCAAAATAGATGTTCTCCACGGGGTCAAGTATTCTCTGACCGCCCGCAT
>JAGBLA010000092.1 GCA_017635675.1 Ruminiclostridium sp. | reverse complement strand
GCGTCGGATACAAGGAAAGCCGACGAAGCCGGGCTGACGCCCGGTTAGGAGGTTTGACGCAGTAGACGGTCACGGCAGGAAGCCGTGGTATTGCCGCCAAAAGCGCGCAGGACGCGCGCATACAAAGCGGCATAAAGTGGATAGCTCCTTTTCTCTCAAATTGGGTTTTTAGAGGTTCCCATATAACTCTCGCTGAAACCACTTGACTAAAACACTCAAAAATGCTATAATTAATTATCAATTTCGTTTTACAGGAAAGGAAACAGCAAAATGGCAGTTTACCGTATTTATGTAGAAAAAAAGCCCCGTTACGCGGTAGAGGGCGACGCTCTCCTCGGCGACCTTAAAACGTCGCTGCGCATTGACGGAGTGAACGCCGTGCGCGTCATCAACCGCTATGACGTTGAGGACATAAGCAAGGAAGACCTTGAGCGTTCTATCCCGGTGGTGTTCTCCGAGCCGCCTGTTGATGACATTCTCGACAAGCTCCCCGAGCCGGGCGCAGACGAGCGTATGTTCGCCGTTGAGTATCTCCCGGGACAGTTCGACCAGCGCGCCGACAGTGCCGAACAGTGCATACAGATGCTCTGCAGATGCGACCGCCCGCTTGTGAAGTACGCGAAGATATACCTGCTCTCGGGCAGCATCACCGACGAGGAGTTCGCGCGTATCAAGCATTATCTGATAAACGCTGTGGAGTCGCGTGAATGCGGATACGAGGAGTACAAGACCTTAAAGACAGAGTACGATGTTCCTACCGAGGTAGCTACGCTCAACGGGTTCCTGCAGCTTGACAAGGCGGGTCTTGCGGACTTCGTGAAGAAGTACGGACTTGCCATGGACAATGACGACATCAAGTTCTGTCAGGACTATTTCAAGACCGAAAAGCGCGATCCTACGATCACCGAGATCCGCATGATAGATACATACTGGTCTGATCACTGCCGCCACACCACATTCGGCACGATAATCGACAACGCGGACATCAAGGCACCGTGGGCTGCCGATACATACAACGAGTACAAGCTCGACCGCGAGGAGCTCGGCAGGGGCAGCAAGCCCGTATGTCTCATGGATATCGCGACCCTTGCGGCGAAGAAACTGAAAAAGGACGGCATACTGAAAGACCTCGATGAGAGCGAGGAGATAAACGCCTGCTCCGTGCGCATAAAGGTAGATGTTGACGGCAAGGACGAGGACTGGCTGCTGATGTTCAAGAACGAGACTCACAATCACCCGACGGAGATAGAGCCCTTCGGCGGCGCGGCGACCTGTCTCGGCGGCGCTATCCGCGACCCGCTTTCGGGACGTTCGTATGTATATCAGGCAATGCGCGTGACGGGAGCTTCCGACCCGCTGCTGCCCGTTGAAAAGACCATAAAGGGCAAGCTGCCGCCCCGCAAGATAACCACCACGGCTGCTGCAGGCTATTCTTCCTACGGCAACCAGATAGGACTTGCCACGGGACACGTCGCGGAGATATATCACCCCGGCTACATGGCAAAGCGCATGGAGATAGGCGCGGTAATAGCTGCCGCACCCGCAGACCATGTGCGCCGTGAGCGTCCCGCGCCCGGCGACGTCATCATACTGCTGGGCGGCCGTACAGGCCGTGACGGCTGCGGCGGAGCTACCGGCTCCTCCAAATCCCACAGCGTCCAGTCGCTTGAGACCTGCGGCGCGGAGGTACAGAAGGGCAACGCGCCCATAGAGCGCAAGCTCCAGCGTCTGTTCCGCCGCCGTGAAGCCACAGTGCTTATCAAGCGCTGCAACGACTTCGGAGCGGGCGGAGTTTCCGTAGCTATCGGCGAGCTTGCCGACGGGCTTACTATCGACCTGAACGCAGTACCGAAGAAGTACGCGGGTCTTGACGGCACCGAGCTTGCTATCTCCGAATCCCAGGAGCGCATGGCGGTGGTGGTTGACAAGAATGACACGGAAAAGTTCATAGCTCTTGCCGACGAGGAGAACCTTGAGGCGACCCCCGTAGCGGTAGTTGAGGCAGAACCCCGCCTTGTGATGAACTGGAACGGGAAGAAGATATGCGATATTTCCCGCGAGTTCCTCAATTCCAACGGCGCCGAAAAGCATACCGACATAGATGTCCCGGACGCGAAGGTATCCTATAAGACCGATTACAAGAATACGCCGCAGGACTGGGAACGGCTCATGACCGACCTCAACGTATGCTCTCAGCGTGCGCTTGTGCAGCGCTTTGACAGCACGGTAGGCGCGGCGACAGTTCTTATGCCGTTCTCGGGCAAGACCCAGCAGACCCCTGTTCAGGCAATGGCAGCGAAGATACCTGTGCTCGGCGGCGAGACAAAGACCGCGTCCATAATGGCGTGGGGCTATGACCCGGCAGTCGCGGTGCAGTCACCGTATCACGGCGCGGCGCTCGCGGTAGTCGAGAGCGTTGCGAAGCTCGTAGCGGCAGGCGGTAAGAGCGAGAACTGCTACCTCACGTTCCAGGAGTATTTCGAGCGCACCCAGGGCGACCCTAAGCGCTGGGGCAAGCCGTTCAGCGCGCTGCTCGGCGCGTATGCTGCTCAAAAGCGTCTCGGTATAGGCTCCATAGGCGGCAAGGACTCCATGAGCGGCACCTTCGAGCATATCGATGTTCCGCCGACACTGGTATCCTTCGCGGTAGGCACGGGCAAGGCCGATAAGATAATAAGCGCGGAGTTCAAGCTCCCGTATGATAAACTGTTCTACATCGCTCCGAAGTATGATGAAAACGGGCTTCCGGACTACAACAGCGTCAAGGAAGTCTTCGCAAAGGTCGAGAAAGCGATAGCTGACGGCGAGGCAACAGCGGTATGGTCACTTGCGCACGGCGGTTTAGCCGAGGGTATCTTCAAGATGTCGCTTGGCAACAGGCTCGGCGCGAAGCTGAAAGTGCTTGACGACGACACACTGTTCGGGCTGCATTACGGAGCGTTCATCATCGAGAGCGGCAGCGACCTCGGCAGCGGCTTCACCGAGATAGGCGAGACCACCGAGGAATACCGCATCGTATGCGGCGATACCGACATAGATGTGGCGGCGCTGGAGAAGAAGTGGGACGCGGTGCTTGAGCCGATATTCCGTGACACCGTAAAGCACTACGACGCTCCGGAAAAGATAGAGTGCAGGTCGGAGATGAAGTTTGAGTGCGCGGCGGTGAACAAGTGCGCAAAGCCTAAGGTGCTTATCCCTGCGTTCCCGGGTACGAACGGCGAGTATGACATGGCAGAGGCGTTCCGGCGTGAGGGCGGCGAGCCTGAGATATTCGTTATACGCAATCTCACCGCGTCAGCGGTGGAGGAGTCTGTGGAAGCCTTCTCAAAGCTCATCGGTCAAAGTCAGATAATAGCGGTCCCCGGCGGTTTCAGCGGCGGTGACGAGCCCGAGGGCTCCGGAAAGTTCATCAACGCGTTCTTCCGCAATCCGAAGGTAAAGGACGCGGTGAACGAAATGCTGTACCACCGTGACGGACTTATGCTCGGTATATGCAACGGCTTCCAGTCGCTTATCAAGCTCGGACTTGTTCCGCTTGGCGAGATAGTACCGCTTACAGCGGAAAGCCCGACGCTCACATTCAACAAGATAGGCAGACACCAGTCCCAGCTTGTGCGTACACGCATCTGCACAGATAAGAGCCCGTGGCTCTCGGGCTGCAAGGTGGGCGATATCCACACGATACCGATATCCCACGGCGAGGGCAGGTTCGTAGCTCCCGACGAGGTGATAAAGAAGCTTATCGCGAACGGACAGGTGGCTACACAGTATGTTGATCTCAATGGCGACCCGACAATGGAGCTTCGTTACAACCCGAACAGCTCGATGTACGCTATCGAGGGTATAATCTCACCGGACGGCAGAGTGCTCGGAAAAATGGGACACAGCGAGAGAATTTCGGCTGACTGCTGCACCAACGTTGACGGTATCAAGGATCAGCCGCTGTTCAGGAGCGGAATTGCATATTTCAAATAAAAAAACAGCAGACCCGAAACTTACGGGTCTGCTGTATTTTTAAAGCGTTTTGTCTGACAGCGGCGGTTATTTTTTGAAACCCCTTGCAAATCCCGCCCCAATATGCTATAATACCTGTGAAGCCGTGGCGCTGCGGCGCAGGTAAAGCAAGGTGGATATCACCCTCGGAGCAGTTTTCCCGATAGGAATATCGGAGACTGTGAAAGGAGGGCGATAAAGAAGTGGAGATACTGAACGTATTGCGCGAACTCCTCGGAGAAGCAATACATATCATAACTCTCAATGCTTCATCGCTTGGAGCATTGTTATTTCAGATTTGCGCGTTGTTTCGTACTAAGCGTAGATAAAAAGAAATAACCACCGTGCTTTCGACAGGGACGGTGGTTATTCTTTAACCTCATGTTTCTGCTCCGAGAGCCGTACATTTTCTTACGAAAGG
>JAGBLA010000091.1 GCA_017635675.1 Ruminiclostridium sp. | reverse complement strand
GTTGTATCCTCAGTTGCTGCTGTTGTTTCCTCAGGAGTTGTATCCTCAGTCGCTGCTGTTGTTTCCTCAGGAGTTGTATCCTCAGTCGCTACTGTTGTTTCCTCGGGGGTTGTATCCTCAGTCGCTGCTGTTGTTTCCTCAGGAGTTGTATCTTCAGTCGCTACGGTTGTTTCCTCAGGAGTTGTATCTTCAGTCGCTGCTGTTGTTTCCTCGGGAGTTGTATCCTCGGGCGGGATAGTCTCAACTTCCGATGTTGCTGTTGTAGACACAAAAGGTATAGGAGTATCAGCATCTACACTGACTTCCGAAGTATATGTAACTCCGTCTGTTGTCTCACCTGCAGTTGTTTCTTCGGGAACTTCTGTCTCGGCAACAGTTGTCTCATCGGGATCAGTATCTTCATCTTCAGCTGATGTTTCTTCAGGCGCAGTTGTTTCTTCTGCTGTTGTAGTCTCCTCGGTTATATCAGACTCTTCAGGAGCGGTTGTCTCCTCAGCAGCGGTTGTCTCCTCAGTCTCTTCGGTCTCGTCAGTCTCTTCCTCTTCGGGGTCTGTATCAGGCGGAAGAACGACCTTATCTACGATCACAGGATTTTCACTGTCAAAGTACGATGAACCAAACTCAGTATAGCCCTGGAAAGAATTAGCTATCACCTGACCCTCATAGTGGTTTGTACCATTACCGCCGGAAGTAACATTTGAAGTAGGCGCGAGCACACTTCCAATACCGGCCCCTATTACAACATTGTTTGCATCAGGAATATTGAAAAGTACTTTAGCGTTTCCTTCTCTCCCCTTTTCACCTGAGGTGAGAGCATTATCAGCGTAATACCCGCCCCATTCACATACCAGATCCACTGCTTTAGATCCGGTAATATTGACAATAACAGTGGAACCATACGGAACATCAAAATATACTCCGCAGTTGCGGGACTTATCCTGACCGGCAGTACCGCCTCTTAAATCATTCCACTCATCAACAGTAAGATTAAATACATTGCACTCAAGGTCTGTTCCTTTGAATCTGATAGCACCATAGCCGTTGGTGGTCACAGAAGTACCTTCGGTACTTTCAAGGGAAGACAGAGCCGCACTTGTCTTTTCAAGCTGACGGAAAGCACCTTCAAAGTCAATACCGCCGTGAATGTATTCACCGTCGGACATACCTTTGCACTGAATAGTACCGGTAACATCTCCTCCGACAGTAGCACTTTTACATGCCTGGTATTTTCCTTCTCCGATATTGTAGTTTCCGCCTACAGCAATAACACCGTTTCCGTCTCCGATATCGATGTTATTGTTATCGCCGATAGCCTTCTGAGTATAGTTTCCTTTCAGAAAAACGTTATAATTTGCTGCGACACCAAGGATACTCTTTACCGTAGTACCAAGATCGGCTTCGCAGTCATCGCGTATAACGTCATCGGGATCGCCGTCATAGGCTGACGCCGAGATACTTCCCATTGTGGCGCCGGTAACAGCAGATGCGAAAACAAGAGAAGCCATTACCTTACTGAGCTTTCTTCTGCTGATAATATCCATATTCTCCACCCCTTCTTACTTAATTAATAATGTCCAAACCTTATGAAAACGATTTACATTTCCTTACACTCAGCTTTTTATCGTTTCCCTCACTTATAATATAATAGAAAACCGACAAAATGTCAAGCGTTTTTTAACACTGTTTTTTCTCTATTTGTGATATTTTTGACCACTTTCGGATTGTAACCGAAATGAAACTCAACCAAGGCAATTTATGAAATATCTTACAAATTTGATCCCATTATTTGTGCACATTGTACGCACGCAAATCTTACCGAAATACTATATATAGCGTACAGGCAGCACAATATGCCAATATATATATCACCTCAAAGCTTGGTACGCTTTTCCATAAGCTCGGGATTATACGCATATTCACACGCAGTCTCAGCAGTGATTATCCCCTTGCGGTACATATTGACGATGCAGTTGTCCATTGTTTCCATGCCCTGCGAAGCCTGAATGACCGCGTCGATCTGATGCGTCTTTTCCTCACGTATCATAGTGCGGATAGCGCTGTTCATTGTCATTATCTCGAACGCGGGGACAAGCTTGCCGTCAACGGACGGAAGGAGCTGCTGAGAGATAACGGCTTTCAGCACCATTGAAAGCTGTATTCTGATCTGATGCTGCTGACTTGTCGGGAAAACATCGATTATACGGTCAATAGTATTTGCCGCACCGAGCGTATGCAGCGTAGAGAATACGAGCTGTCCCGTCTCCGCCGCCGTCATGGCAACATTTATAGTTTCATAGTCACGCATCTCACCGAGCAGGATCACATCGGGGGACTGACGCAGCACGGCGCGCAGCGCGTCAAGATAGCTGTTGGTATCAATATTGATCTCACGCTGACTGATTATACACTTCTTGTGACGGTGCAGGAACTCTATCGGATCCTCAATAGTTATGATATGCCCGCTGCGGGTGGAATTTATATAGTCGATAAGGCACGCGAGAGTGGTGGATTTACCGTTTCCCGCAGCACCGGTGATAAGAACGATACCGTTCTTGCTGTTCGCAAGGTCGATGACCTGCTGAGGTATGCCGAGATCTTCCGCCTTAGGAAGCTCGAACGGCACAAAACGCAGTACAGCCGAAAATGAGCCTCTCTGTCTGTATATATTCGCTCTGAATCGTCCCACTCCCTTTATCGAGAACGAGAAATCAAGCTCTCTGCGCACATCGTGGGTATCGCTCGTATCTATCCCCGCTACGTCAAAGATCTGATATACAAGATCCTTCGTCTCATCAGGCAGGAGTATCGCACCCTCTTTCTTCACAAGCTGACCAGACACCTTGAATCCGAGAGAGGCTCCGGTTATTATGAACACATCGGAGGCTCCGAGCTTTGCCGCTTCATTAAGTATTTCGATTATCTGCATATTTCTTTTCCTTCCCTTTCAGAATGTTCCGTCCCATACGTTGATATGTGTATCGGCTTCTCCGCCTGAAACTGTTTCCCACTTTGTTATCTCGTAGCGCCTGCCGTCATGCTGCGAAGGTCTCTCAAACACTGTTATACCGCAGCTCAGCATTATCCTGTCGCTCACAGTCTCGCTCCACGACACGGCATAACCCTCGGGGGTCTTTCCGACTGTCACTCCGTCGATAGCCGATGCCTCGACTTCAAACTGAGCAAAAAAACCGTCCGTGACTGCCATGAGCGCCGTTTCATCAAGCTTCATCAGCTTTCTGTTCGCTTCCGCATCGGCAGCATAGTAAGCACGCATATTCTCATGCGCGCGTTCGTTCTGTCTTGTGTTCGTCCCTACCGCCGAATACGAAAGCGCCGCGAGTACCGTGAGGACTATCACGACAAATATCATTATGATAGAGACATATCCCGTGCCAAGACCGCCGGAAAGCACGCCGCCGCTCTTTTTACCGCGCATCTGCAGTCTCCTTTCCGGTGTCGATAGCTGTCGGCAAATACACCGCGCTCGTCTGCGAATATACCTCGGTGCCTCCGTCCGCAAGCAGTATCACCTTTGAATCCAGTTCACGCATTTCACCGCACAGCCCTTTCGTAAGCCGCTCGCTGAAGTCTATCCTTACTTTTCCGTACCTCTCCCTTATATCCTCGGTTATGATAGGCTGCATATCGTTACCGAGGCATACCGAATATGTATTGTCGCCGTCAATTGTGTATCTTCCGTTACCGAACAGCATATCAAGCGCCCCCGCAAGGTCGCCGTCCGCGGAATATATCTCCGACACAGACTGTACGTTCATCACAGCCCGCTCAGTAACAGAGCCCCTTTCGGTGACAACGCTTGCCGAAGCAAACACCTTTAATATAATAGCTCCGGAAATGCTGAAAAACAGCAGCACTATTATAAGCTCAAGGAAAAACAGGTTCACGGGAGGTTTTCGTGTGACCCTGTTAAAAAAGCCTTTCAGAACTATCACCCCTTGCATTTGCAGTATCCGACACATATATCATCGCCGGATATCGCCACTATCTCAAATACTCCGTCATGCTCGCCTATCGCAAGCTCTGTGCCTGGAAATATCACATCTCCGCCGACATATTCCACATAAGATGACGCCCGCACGTTCCTCTCGCCGATGCTGTCATTGTCGGTCATGATAACACATACCATTTCTCCGCTGTAAACAGCGATACCTTTACCGCCGTTCTCAATCACAGCGCGTTCCCCGCTTCGTATCTTGTTGGTAACATATCTCACCGCCGCCGTGGAACTGAACGAATCGCGGTAGCTGTCGGATATGCGTGAATAAGTAGCCGCACCCACGGAGATCATAACAAGTGAAAATGCAGCAAACATCAGAAACAGCATCATACTGCCCACAGAGCTGACGGAGCTTGCGAGCCTCTTTCCCAAAAGTGTCTTCATAAGCCCTCCGTCGGTCTGTTCTCCTCGCTCCCGTCATACACCATGACCGACGGACATATATCCGCCGAAACATACCTGTAATGCACAAGGAAACGTTTCTCGTCATAATTCAGACCATAGTTCTCTTTCAGATAGTCTATATTCTCAGGATAAAAGCCCTCAACGGAATAGCACAGCACAGCGCCGTTCATGACCGCCTGTTTCACGTTTTTTATTCTTTCCTCATTGGTAGCACTGTTTGTCCTGTCAAGTCCTATCATGAACCACACTATAATTGCGGCAAAAAAGAGCGCTCCGCAGATAGTCATGAACAATTTCAGTCTGTACAGAGTTCTTTTTTTCATATACCTCTCTCCCTCCGCAGATCCTCAGCCCAGCGACGACATGATATCGAGCATAGGGAGCATGACCGTGAGAAGTATCGCGCCTATCATCACAGCCATTATCGCTATAAGCACAGGCTCGATGAACCCCACAAGGTTCTCGCTGGTGATGTCGGCTTCCTCGCTGCACCTGTCGCTGATCCTCTTCCACGCTTCATCAAAAGAGCCCGATCTGTACGACATTTTCAGTGAGCGTGAGTAGATCTTCGGCAGAAGATCAGTCTCATTGAGAGCATCTGCAAAGGGCGCACCCTCCACCACCTTGTCATGGCACTCATCTATCCGTTTTGTCATAGCCTTGTCATCTATAAGCAGCTTTGCGTTTTCGAGCGCCATCGAAGCTTCGATACCGCTGGACACCATCATGCTCATAGCATTGGCGAACTTTGCCTGAGTGAACACTCCTGCCGACTTGCGTGTGAGAACGAAGGACGACGCAAAGGATGCGAGTTTCTTCCTCACCGATGGTATTTTCGCAAGCAGAGCTATCACAGCCGATATGACAAGCAGCACGCACAGCACCGCAAGGATCGCTCCCGCCATTACATAAGCGTATCTCACGCTCGCGGAAACCGACTCACTTACGGTACTGTTGAACTGTCCGAATATATCGGAGAACATAGGTATCACCTGTATGATGAGCACTATCATTACTACCGCCATCATAGATATGAGTATGAACGGGTGCATTACCGCGCTGCGCACCGTGCGCATACGATCCGCGGTCTGCTCGTAATACTCCGACAGCCCCTTGAGCACATCGTCGAGCCTTCCCGACAAAGTTCCTATCTTCACCATATTTACAGCGTACTGCGGGAATGCCCCGGTATTATCCATAGCCTCAAAAAGGGTTTTATTGTCCGCAAGACTTGCCGTCATCTCTTCCGCGACTTCCGTTGCGCGTCCTCCCCCGGCATTCTCCGCTATCATTTCCGCGCCCTCCACAAGAGGGATACCCGCATTGATCACCAGCGAAAGCTGTTCACAGAAAAAAGATATCTCATCATTCGTAAGCTTCTTTTTTGACATCAAACCGTTCTCCTTTAATATATATATACATCTGAATAATTTCCTGACTTTGCAATGTAATCCGCAAAATTCTGCTTATTTGACGCGCTTGCGTAGAATGTAGCATCTATGCGTTTAAAGCCCTTCCCGTCAAGCGCTATCTCTGCCGCTATCCAGCCCTTTTCGGGAGTATAGACCTCATTCCACGCATGATAGATGTTCGGGCTTGCATAGCCGATTATAAGCCTTGTAGGTACGCCCTGCGAGCGCAGCATTGCCGCCACAAGTGAGGCATAGTCGAAACATATTCCCTTCCCTGCCGCAAGGACTTTGTCGGGATCCGGGATATATCCGCTCGTAACACTTGCGGCAAGCGCCTTGTCGTATGTGACAGTGTCGGTGACATAGCCGAACACCGCGGCTATCTTCTCGATATTCGTCGTGCAGCCCGCGCATACCTCGGACGCTTTGTTCACACATTTGGAGGAAGAGCTGAAATTCACATACTGGTTTTTATAGGTGAACAATTTCAGTTCATCGGATATCCTGACATCGAACTGTTCACCGAAAAGCTTCACAAATTTACCGTTATCCAGCATATCATATACCTCTGCGGTATATGTGCCGCTGCCCTGCGCAAGCGTGAAATACTGGGCGCCGTTTGCGGGGTATATATCATAGTCGAACTGGCTGTCACCCTTTTTCAGCAGCATTTTAAGCCTTGTATTCCCGGTGTAGTTCACCGAAACATAGCCGTCATTGCAGTTTGAATAGTCAAATGTCGCGGTGTCTCCCGTGAAGACCTTTTTCCCCGGGGACGATACCTCGCTTATCTGCGGAGGAGAAGGCTTTGCAGCCTTTGCCGTTGTAGCCGCTGCAGTTGTTTCCGTGACAGGAGCCGTCGTCGCTGCGGCGGTAGTGGTAGTAATAACAGCAGTGACAGCTTTCGTGGTTTCATCAGCTGCAGAAGAAGAACCCGAGGTCTCAGACGGCGCGGCAGAAGAAACCTCCTGTGAGCTCTCCGTATCTGACGTGAGCGCGGTTTCCGAGGAAACCGCGGGCTCTGTGGTCTCAGAAGTCTCCGCAGTCGTCTCCTCAGCCGTCTCAGATGTCACTTCGGTATCGGACGTCTCTTCATTTACATCGGAAGAATCAGCTCTCGGCGGCTCTACCTCAGTAAGCTCGGTCTGCTCGGTGACAGCTTGGACGGCATCTGTACCGCTGTCGGTCTCCTCTGATACGGGCGGCTCAGTGACGACCGGCTGTGTCTGCTCGGGAATCGGCGGCGTTCCCCCGCTGCCGGAGCAGGCACCTGAATACAATACCAGAAGAGCCGATAACAATATGGACAGTATGTATTTTGTCCTTTTCACCATAAACACCTCCGAAAAACGGAACTGTAAACATAAATATCTGTCATGCCGAGATATTGTCCCGACGAATAAACGCAATACGCGATATATAGTATATTATACCATACTATTTCTGTTTTGTCATCATTTTTTTGAAAAAATTATAAATTTTTGATAAAACACTTGACAAACCTGTTTTTTATGATATAATATACGGGTGTAAACCTTTTGTGATTAACACTGTGCAGGTGATGTGTATATGGCAAAGGATCTTGATATGACGGTGCTGTTCGATATTTACGAACCTCTGCTCACCGAAAAACAGCGCGATACTCTCGACCTGTACTATAACGAAGACCTGTCGCTGCGTGAGATAGCTGACCCCGAGGGTACGACGAGACAGGCAGTAATGAACCGCATCATCAAAAGTGAAAAACGGCTGTTGGAGCTCGAAGAGATGCTCGGTGTCTATAAACGAAGCAAAACGGCGGGCGTCCTGCTTGACCGGCTCGCGGAACTGACCGACGGGAGCGATGAAGCCGCATCACTGATAAAACAGATAAAAGAACTTCTTTAGGAGGGAAACGCATGGCATTTGAAGGACTGTCCGAAAAGCTCGGCAAGGTATTCAAAAACCTAAAAGGCTACGGAAAACTGAATGAAAAGACCGTAAACGAAGCTATGCGTGAGGTCAAAATGGCTCTCCTTGAGGCTGACGTAAGCTATAAGGTGGTCAAGAAGTTCGTAGCCGATGTGACCGAGCGCGCTGTGGGCGCAGAGGTAATGGACAGCCTCACCCCCGCTCAGCAGGTCATAGATATAGTGCATGACGAGCTGTGCAAGCTCATGGGAACCACCAATGCAAGGATAGATTTCCCCTCAAAGCCCCCCTGCGTCATCATGATGTGCGGCTTGCAGGGTGCCGGTAAGACCACACACTCCGCAAAGCTTGCAAAGTATCTTAAAGGTCAGAACCGCCGTCCTTTGCTCGTGGCGTGTGACATTTACCGTCCCGCGGCTATCGACCAGCTGAAAGTCATAGGCGAAAAAGCAGGAGTCAAGGTGTTTGAAATGGGCACCGAAAACCCGGTGAAGATCGCAAGGGAAAGCATAAAATTTGCCAAGGACAACGGACATGACGTTGTTATCCTCGATACGGCAGGACGTCTGCATATAGACGAACAGCTCATGAACGAGCTTAAAGAGATAAAGACCGAGACTTCCCCGAACGAGATACTGCTCGTTGTAGATGCGATGACAGGTCAGGACGCCGTGAACGTTGCCAAGAGTTTCAACGAGCTGCTTGACATCACAGGCGTTGTGCTCACAAAGCTCGACGGCGACACAAGAGGCGGCGCGGCACTTTCCGTACTCGCAGTCACCGGCAAGCCCATAAAGTTCGCGGGTATCGGCGAGAAGATAGATGACCTTGAGCTCTTCCACCCCGACAGAATGGCTAACCGCATACTCGGAATGGGCGATGTGCTTTCGCTTATCGAAAAAGCAAAGGTGACCTATGACGAAAAGGAAGCCGAAAAGCTCGCGAAAAAGCTACAGTCCAACAAATTCGATATGAACGACCTGCTTGCGCAGTTCGAGCAGATAGAAAAAATGGGAAGTATGTCCTCGATAATCAATATGATACCAGGACTAAGCGGCAAAGTCAAGGAAGAAGATATCGACGAGCGCAGACTTCCGCGCATACGCGCGATAATCCAGTCCATGACCGCAAAGGAACGTGAAAAGCCCTCTATCATTGACGCAAAGCGCAAGCGCCGTATCGCGGCAGGCTCGGGCATGAAAGTCGAAGATGTGAACAACCTGCTGAAGCAGTTCGATATGATGTCAAAGATGATGAAGCAGATGAACGGAAAAGGCGGAAAGGGCGCAAGACGCAACGCCATGAATATGCTCCGTAATCTCGGCGGCGGGAACGGCGGTTTCGGCGGGCTTATGTAAATGATTATAGCGCTCAGGCGTTATATATACATCAAATCCAATATGTGAGGTGAAACAAAATGGCAGTTAAGATCAGACTCAGAAGAATGGGCGCTAAGGGTGCTCCGTTTTACAGAGTAGTTGTAGCGGATTCCAGATACCCCAGAGACGGACGCTTCATCGAAGAGATCGGATACTACGATCCTACAAAGGAGCCGTCAGTTATCAAGATCGACATCGATAAGGCACAGCAGTGGATCAAGAACGGCGCACAGCCTACCGACACTGTAAAGAAGCTTCTCAAGATCAACGGTATCGGCTAATTGTGGAGGACGTTCATGAAGGAACTATTGTATGCAATGGTCGAGGAGCTTGTAGAAGACAAGTCCGCTATCGAGATCAAGGTCGATGAACCGGGTGAGGACGGTACAGTCGTGTACCACCTTCACGTAGCTCCCGGAGATATGGGAAGGGTCATCGGCAAGCAGGGGCGCATCGCCAAGGCTATCAGAACGATCATGCGTGCGGGTGCAGTCAAGTACAACGAAAAGGTCATGGTCGAGATCGACTGACAGCCCGATGAACAGCCCTCGGCCTATGTGGAAGAACCGTTTTCCGGACGGCTCTTCCATATTGTTCAATAAGGAGTTTTTTATGAAAAAACGGATAGCATCAACAGCCGCTGCACTGCTCGTTTCGGCGCTTATACTCGCAGGCTGTTCAAATAACAATAATACGGATATCGGCGTAGCTACCGACGAAGCTATAAGTGATATCGGTGATAAGATATCTGCCGCTTCAGCAGCGGATACGCCTATGACAACGACAAAGCAGGAGTATTTCTCACTTGTTTCGAGCACCGACGCAGGAAATTCCGGGAATGTGACCATAGAACCCGGAGACACTTACGCAGTCATAAGCATACGCGGCTACGGCGACCTCAAGATAAAGCTCTACCCTGAGCTTGCTCCCTATGCAGTTCACAACTTTGTTGAGATAGCAAAGAAGGGCGACTACAACGGACGCAATTTCCACCGTGTAATGGAAGGATTCATGATGCAGGGCGGCTCACTGGGCGGCAACGGCAGAGGCGGAGAATGCATCGACGGCGGCAGCTTCAAAAATCAGATAAACACAAGTCTGCGCCACTATTACGGAGCTCTCTGCTGCGCTTCCACAGGGACCGGCAATATTTCCGACGGTTTCTATATCGTAAATAACAATGTACCGCAAGAAAATCTTGAAAGTCTTTACGATAAGGTAAGTGAAAGTTTCGGTCAGAATGTGGTGCTCGGTTCCATGTACCTCAACGGTACAGATGAATCGGCTCCCGAATACAGTACCTACAAGGATTTTTACGAGTATAATTCCTGCGCGGTAGAAGCCATAACGGCTATGAAAGCGACTCTTACCGACGCTGTGAAGAACACATACAAGGAAAAGGGCGGCACTCCCAGCCTCGACGGCTGCTACACAGTTTTCGGTCAGACCGTTGAAGGCTTTGACATCATTGATAAAATAGCAGTTATCGACAAGGTAGATGACGGTTACGGCAACATAACAAAGCCCGCTTCCGATATAATCATCGAAAAAGTTGAAATATTCACAGCCTGATAGTATTTCGGTACTGTCGCAGCCGGAGGGTCAAGATCTTCCGGCTTTTTGTATTGTACAAAACTCTTGATTTCAAGCCCAAAATGTGATATAATATAATATGATATTTTTTCATTCCGGGAAGGATAAAAATGGAAACAAATAATCACAGCATAAAGCTCTTTTCAAAGACAGCACTTATTCTTATTTCGTTCACAGTCGCAGCTATCGTGCTCAGCACCACACTTACCGTATTTATTCGAAACGAAGTGGTAAAAAGAGACCTTAAACGCGATCTTAATTACATAGGGCTCCATCTTGCGGAGAGCATTTCCGGACACTGCACCGCCTCAGGAGAATTTTCCGAAGACCTCGATCTTGCGGAAGGTTCAGACGACCGTGAAAATATAATAAGGCTATGCAGCGTCACCGGGAGTATTTTCAAGCTAACATACGCAGGTGTGTTTGTGCCTTCAGAGGAAAATGGATACATCAGTATTTCCGACTATGATCATTCTCATTTCTCAGACCTCTATCCCTCAATGTCCGCGGTGCTGTCGGATATGTTCAGCACGAACTCAACGGAATCGAGATTTGACTGTATCAACGGGACTATACACGTATGCTTCACTCCCATTTTCTTCAGCAATAAGACCGTGTGTATTGTATGTACAGCCGCCGACCTTGGAAAGAAGACAGGCGATGTGATATTCATTGCGGCAGTGACCGCCGCACTTGCTATCATTCTGCTTGTTTCATGTGAGCTTATCACCCTGTACATTATCGACAAACAGGAAAGACAGCGCATCAGTGCGGTTATCTCAGAGATAAGGACCTCCACGGCTGAAAAGATACGCACGGGCGCTGACCTCGATGTTGCCACAAAGATACAGGCGGATATGCTCCCGACACGGTTCCCCGTCACCGGGAATATCGAGCTGTACGCGGATATGACACCTGCTAAGGAAGTCGGCGGCGATTTCTATGATTTCTTCAACATTGACCGCGACCACATAGCAATGGTAATGGCTGACGTTTCCGGCAAAGGCGTTCCCGCCGCGCTTTTCATGGTAATAGCAAAAACGCTGATACAAGACCGCGCGCTCATGGGAAGAAGTCCCGCGAGAGTGCTTGAATATGCGAATAACCGTCTATGCGAGAATAACGATTCAGGGCTTTTCGTCACCGCCTGGGTAGGCGTTCTGGAGCTTTCAACAGGAAATCTCACATACTCCAGTGCCGGACATGAATACCCGGTATTCAGACGCGACGGCGGCAGGTATGAAATGGTGACGGAGGATAACGAACCTCCGCTCGCCGCAATGGAAAATATGGAATACTCCGATACAAAAACAGTGCTCAAACCCGGCGACAGCCTGTTTCTGTACACCGACGGAGTACCCGAGGCGAAAAATCCGTCCGGTAAGCGTTTCGGCACCGACAAGATGCTCGAAGTCCTTAATGAAGACCCGGAGAGCTCCTCTGAAGATATCATAAAACGTATTCGCACCGCTATCGACGATTTTGACGCGGGAAGCGACCCGTTCGATGATGTTACTATAATGTGTCTGAAATACTTCGGAAAGAATTAAATCCAAAAATGGAGGTAAAATGGAACACTATTTTTACATCAGCCTTATCCTGCTCGCTGCCGCAGCGATCGGATTTTTCATCGGAGCACCGAAATATCTTCGCCCTCACAGACCGCTCTACGCATCTATGATAGTGCTTGGAGTCGGGTGTATCATGATCGGAAAGATTTATACCTTTCTCAGGATACTTACCGGACTTCCGGTCTTCGGTGTGTTTCACGTGGGGATACTCGGTACTGTCGGAGCGTTTGCGTTCTTCTTCTCCGCAAACTACGGTCAGATAGACTCGCTCGTTGACAGCGGCGACAAGGAATTCATGAAATACCGTATCATCGCCATAGCAGGCATACTGATAACAGGTATTCTCTATACGTTCATACTATTAAGCCCTGCCACCGCAGCAGAGAAATTCAAGACCGGTATTGCCGCGCTTTCAATTGCGGCAGCGTCTTATTTCCATGTCAAGCATATCCTCATACCCGATATAGATTACGGTGTTGTAAGCTGCCAGCGCGGCTATAACATTATTGCACTGATATACGGAATATCCTGTATGCTTGAAATGACAGCAACATCATACAGCTCCGATATCCTGCTGTTCATCTCATGCGCGCTGCAGTGCGCCGCGTCGGCTATACTTGTGCCGGTTATGGATAAGGGGGTGCAGAAATGGAGCAAATAAGCGAGATACTCTTTATAAGCATCACGATGCCGATGATACCTATGCTTTTCATTATCCGCGACAAGCGGTCAAGGCTGCTGCTCGGATATCTGATTATCGGCGCAGTCATCTGTCTTATGGCAGGCGCTCTCAACATCGTCCTGCTCGGGCTTTTTAACGGTGACTCCATTTACGTCACCACCACGATCACTCCGATATCCGAGGAGATACTCAAAGCTCTGCCGGTGCTTTACTTTGCGATATTCTTCGCTTCCGACCAGGAGACTCTGCTTTCCATATCATTCGCTCTTGGCGTTGGTTTCGCAATACTTGAAGATGCGGTCATACTTGCACAGAACATTTCATCTATCGATATCGGCTGGGCTTTTGCGAGAGTTATAGGCGCAGCGCTTATGCACGGTGCCTGCACATCTATGATCGGTCTCGGAATGAGCTATATACACAAACGCAGAAAGCTCTTTTTCTGCGGCACATTCGCACTTCTTACCGCCGCGATACTCTTCCACGCGACCTTCAATGTGCTCGTCCAGTCTTCTTACCGCATAGTTGCTTTCATACTTCCCGCCGCGCTTTATATACCTGTCGTTGTAAAACAGATCAGATCCCGCAAGGTCAAGAAATAAGACAATATCTATAAAACCAACAAGGCTGCCCGTTCATACCGGACAGCCTTGCTGTTTTAGAAAGTCAATTCTTTTGGAGTGTCTTTAATTAGTCTTCCTTCTTCTTCTTGCCTACTGCGAAACCTGCTGCAAATCCGCCGCCGAGTGCAACCACGCCGCCTGCGATCGCTGCTATAAGTCCGCCGCCGCTGAATGTGGAGGCTGTGCCAAGAGCACCGGTGTAGCCACGAAGTTCCATATCTGAATGTATCTCGTAGTTGACAGGATCGATCTCAACGCCGTATGCTTTCCAGGTGTAGTTGTAGTATTCGGAATTCATCGGAACAGTATTTCCTTCATATACATTCTTTGTTTCTATGTAAATATCATCAACATAGATATAGACCGAGTAAGATGCAGGAACATATTCTACCCAACCCGCATAGAGCGTTATATCACTTGTGACAGGAGTACCATAGATGTAGTAATTGCTCTTGTTTTTGTCTGTGTACCAACCGTCGAACACATAGCCTTCTCTGTAAGGATCCGGAACATATACACTCTCACCGTAAACTACCTTGGCTGAAGAACCGCCTGAAAGAGTACCACCGTTTGCGTCAAAGTAAACTGTGCAGTAAGTAGGAGTCTTGAGCGAGTAAGAGGCGTAGAGTGTTGTATCGCTTGTTATAGCTTCACCTGCATACATTCTGTTGCCTAACTGATCGTAGCACCAGCCGATGAACTCAAACTCACCTGCTGTATTGGAGAAATACGGATCGGAGGGATATACGGTGTAAGCGGAGCTTCCGGACTCTACCGTACGGTTCTCACTGCTGTTGCCGCTGCGGAATGTACCGCCGTTTGCGTTGAATGTTACTGTGTATGTTCTGTTGATAAGCTGATAGGAAGCGTAGAGAGTTGTATTGGAGGTTATTACCTCACCATTGTAAGCTCTGTTGCCTAACTGGTCATAGTACCAGCCGAGGAACTGATAAGTGTCGGAGCCGCGGCTGTAGGACGGGTCGGACGGATAAACAGTATATGCGTTCCTGCCGGACTGTACCTGTCTTACATCTGTACGAGCACCGCTGCGGAAAGTACCGCCGTTAGCGTCGAATGTTACTGTATAGCCCGCGATGCTCCACTTTGCGTAAAGAGTGAGGGACTGTCTGATAGCTGTATTGTCATTGAACTTGTATCTGAAATTGCTGTCTGTGTACCAACCGTCGAAGGTGTAGCCATTCTTCACTACATTAGGCATCATTGCGATAGCTCTTCCTGCGGGAACATCGATAGGAGCTACATAACCGGCGCCGTTGGTCTCAAAGTAAACCTTGAATGTGGATACTGTGGGTGAAAGTGTCTTGCCGGAGATGTTGTTTGCAGTTGCAATATCACCGTCAGAGGTGTACATTGTCTTCATGAATGTAACGTTTCTGTCGAACGAAGACGCGTAGATCTTATCTGTTGTATTTGTATAGCTGAGGGAGATAGAGGATATTCCGGAATAGTAACCGCTTCCGACACCTGCCGCGCTTGAACCGCCGACAGCTCTTACGATACCGCCGTAGATCTTGATATCTGCGCCGTTGTCGTTGTATCCGCTTCCTATACCTGCGCCGTAACGACCGCCGTTAGCGTTGACTTCGCCGCCTAAGATCCTGATATTGCCGTTGCCGCCGCCGATACCTGCAGCGTTGTTTCCGCCGTTGGCGTAGATCTCGCCGTTGTTGATCGTGATAGTACCGCACTTACCGCCATTCTCGGAACCGATACCTGCGTTATAGTTGCCTGCGAGCGTATTGGAGCCGTTTCCTGTACCTGCGAAGAGACGTCCGCCGTTGCTGTAAATATCAAGGGTATTGCCGCTTGATACTGTGATGCCCCTTTCCGCTGTAAGGGTAGCGTTGTGTGCGAGGTAAAGCTGAACATCTCCGGAAACCGTAATTCTGTCGGGAACATTTACACTGCCGAAAACTGCATATACGCCGTTCCTCATGCTTGTAGTGTTTCTGTCAACCACGTTGGCGGCACGGAGTGTAACACCGTTAAGGCTTGATGCGGAGACCTTGCTGCTGCTGTATGCAGCACCGTTCTTCTTATCTATGAACGAGCCGAGTATCTGAATGTTCGAGCTGTTGTAGGAAGAAGCATATACAAGGTCAGTGGAATTTGTGTTGTAGAGGTGTATCTCAGCACCCTCGATGCCGTATGCGTTGGGACCGCCGACCGCGTAGATCTTACCGCCTACAAGGTTCACCTTTGCGTTTCTGCCGCCGATACCGCAGTCACCGTTGGCAGCGGTCACATTATCACCTGTTGTGGTTCCTGCAAACAGCGATGCTTCAGCACCGTCCTCAGTGTAAACATTGAACTTGACGCCGGAGCCTACATTGATGCCGCCCTTGACTATGAGCTTTGCTCCGTCCCTGAGGATTATGTAGGAGTCATCGGTAACATTTATTCTGTCTTCGATCACCACACGACCGGATGCTACATACCAGCCGCCGGTGAGCTTTGTGGTGCTCGACTTGATGTTATTATAGTTGGTGACTGTCTTAGCTGCGCCCTGAGCGTTGATATAACCTACTGCGTCAGCAGCACTTGCCGAAATGCTGAATACAGGTACATTTGTGCTGATGCCAAGACCTGTCGCCGCAGTACCTGCGCAAAGTATCATTGCGGCAGCTGTAAGTACGCCGGTGATACGTTTTGTTGTCTTTTTCATAGTAATATTCCTTTCTTCAATGAATTGACTTTATGATCAGACCCGAACCTTTCTTTCGTTCTTGCCCTTTCACCTATATAAGCAGTTTTTCTTTGGTGCGCGTTGCACTTTTTTAAAAATTTTTCCGGAATTTTTTTATTTGTCGTTCCTGTCACTTCGTTTATCCCTGATCATAAGCGCAATTACTGCCAACGCGCCAAGCAGTGAAGCCGCCAGGAGTATCATCATTGCGCCGCCTGTTGAGAACAGACTTGCCGTATCAGCGCCGGACACCGGAACCGTTTCAGCTGCGTCGGGATCCATCACCATCATGACACCCGAAATGACCGCTATCATAAGACACGCCGCAAGCGCCGTCCATTGCTGCCACTTTATGGGCTTGCGTTTTGGGATCCTGCCTGCTGTCTCGATAAACTCGGGATCGACAAGCTCCATTTTCCGGAGCATATCTTTTCCTGTCACATCTTATACCTCCGAGAAAGAATTTCAGCACTTAAGTGCTTTCACCTATATAAGCAGGAATAAACCTCCGCGCGTTGCATTTTTTTTCAAAAATTCTTTTGTTTTTTTGAGATTTACCTACAAAGCCTGCTTTATTCCTGTTTATATACCGCAACAGCACATCTTGTGGGTACCTCTAAAAACCGCTTTGAAAAGAGAAAATGAGATAGCTGCGTCGGATACAAGGAAAGCCGACGAAGCCGGGCTGGCGCCCGGTTAGGAGGTTTGACGCAGTAGACGGCGTGGCTAGCTCTTTTTCTCTCAAAT
>JAGBLA010000090.1 GCA_017635675.1 Ruminiclostridium sp. | reverse complement strand
GCCTGAGCCGCTGCAAGACGTGCGATCGGCACGCGGAACGGCGAGCATGAAACATAGTCAAGACCGATCTTGTGGCAGAACTCAACAGATGTCGGGTCGCCGCCGTGCTCACCGCAGATACCGCAGTGGAGCTTGTCGTTTACGGGCTTGCCAAGCTTGATAGCCATTTCCATGAGCTTGCCTACGCCTGTCTGGTCGAGCTTAGCGAACGGATCGTTCTCGAAGATCTTAGCATCGTAGTAAGCGCCGAGGAACTTGCCCGCGTCGTCACGGGAGAAACCGAATGTCATCTGAGTGAGGTCGTTTGTACCGAAGCAGAAGAAGTCAGCTTCCTTAGCGATCTCGTCAGCTGTGAGAGCTGCTCTCGGGATCTCGATCATGGTGCCTACCTCGTACTTGAGGTCGGAGCCTGCTGCCTTTATAACTTCGTCAGCGGTCTCAACAACTACCTTCTTAACGTACTTGAGCTCCTTGACCTCGCATACCAGCGGGATCATGATCTCGGGAACGATGTTCCAGTCGGGGTGAGCCTTCTTAACGTTGATAGCAGCCTTGATGACAGCCTTTGTCTGCATCTTTGCGATCTCGGGGTATGTTACCGCAAGACGGCATCCTCTGTGACCCATCATCGGGTTGAACTCGTGGAGAGAAGCGATAAGAGACTTGATCTGCTCAACGGACTTGCCCTTCTTGTCAGCAAGTGCCTTGATGTCAGCTTCCTCTGTGGGAACGAATTCGTGAAGCGGCGGGTCAAGGAATCTGATAGTTACCGGATAACCTTCAAGAGCCTCGTAGAGCTTCTCGAAGTCGCTCTGCTGCATAGGCTCGATCTTAGCGAGAGCTTCCTCACGCTCCTCAACTGTGTCGGAGCAGATCATCTCTCTGAACGGCCCTATTCTGTCGGGATCGAAGAACATATGCTCTGTACGGCAGAGACCAATGCCCTCTGCGCCGAGCTCTCTTGCCTTCTTGGCGTCTGCGGGTGTATCGGCGTTTGTTCTTACCTTGAGCTTTCTGTACTTGTCAGCCCATGCCATAACTCTGCCGAACTCGCCTGCGATAGTAGCGTCAACAGTCTTGATCTGACCGTCGTAGATGTTACCTGTGGAGCCGTCGATAGAGATCCAGTCGCCTTCCTTGAAGGTCTTGCCTGCAAGTGTGAACTTCTTGTTCTCTTCGTCCATGTCGATATCGGAGCAGCCCGATACACAGCAGGTTCCCATACCTCTTGCAACAACGGCTGCGTGAGAAGTCATACCGCCGCGTACAGTGAGGATACCCTGGGAAGCCTTCATACCTGTGATGTCCTCGGGGGAGGTCTCAAGTCTTACGAGAACGACCTTCTCGCCTCTTGCCTTCCAGTTTTCAGCGTCTTCCGCTGTGAATACGATCTTACCGCAAGCTGCACCGGGGGAAGCGCCGAGACCCTTTCCGATAGGTGTTGCAGCCTTAAGAGCGGAAGCATCGAACTGCGGGTGGAGAAGTGTGTCGAGGTTACGGGGATCGATCATCAGGACAGCTTCCTGCTCGGTCTTCATGCCCTCGTCAACGAGGTCGCAGGCGATCTTGAGAGCTGCGGGAGCTGTTCTCTTACCGTTGCGGCACTGGAGCATATAGAGCTTCTTGTTCTCAACAGTGAACTCCATATCCTGCATATCGTGATAGTGCTTTTCGAGAATATCGCAAACCTTTACGAATTCTGCGTAAGCCTCGGGGAATTCCTGCTCCATCTGAGCGATAGGCATAGGAGTACGAACGCCTGCAACAACGTCCTCGCCCTGTGCGTTCTTGAGGAACTCGCCCATGAGCTTCTTTTCGCCGGTAGCGGGGTCACGTGTGAATGCAACGCCTGTGCCGGACTCGTTGTTTAAGTTGCCGAATACCATCGGCATTACGTTTACTGCGGTACCCCAGCTGTACGGGATATCATTGTCGCGGCGGTAAACGTTAGCGCGCGGGTTGTCCCATGAACGGAATACGGCCTCGATAGCGAGCTTGAGCTGCTCGATAGGATCGGAGGGGAAGTCCTTGCCGAGCTGCTTCTTGTACTCAGCCTTGAACTGGGAAGCGAGTTCCTTGAGGTCAGCAGCGGTAAGCTCAACGTCGAACTTAACGCCCTTCTGCTCCTTCATCTTGTCGATGAGCTGCTCGAAGTATTTCTTGCCGACTTCCATAACAACATCGGAGAACATCTGGATGAAACGTCTGTATGAATCATATACGAAACGCTCGAAAGTGGGGTCGGGGTTGCCTGCGATCATAGCGGCAACAACATCGTCATTAAGACCTAAGTTGAGGATAGTATCCATCATGCCGGGCATAGATGCACGAGCACCGGAACGAACGGAAACGAGCAGGGGGTTCTGCTTATCGCCGAACTTCTTGCCATTGATCTTTTCCATTTCCTCAACGCCCTTCATAGCCTGAGCCATGATCTCGTCGTTGATCTTTCTGCCGTCCTCATAGTACTGAGTGCAAGCCTCTGTTGTGATAGTGAAGCCCTGGGGAACGGGGAGACCGATCTTGGTCATTTCCGCGAGGTTAGCGCCCTTACCGCCGAGAAGCTCTCTCATGTCTGCGTTACCTTCAGAGAAGAGGTAACAGTATTTCTTTGCCATTGGATTTGTCCTCCTGAAATTTATTAGTTCCGCAGTCATAGGTCTTGTACCGCACAACAGCGCGGTCAGCGAACATAGTCCTGCATAACACATATATTATATCATAATTTCAACAGAATTTCCATAGTTTTACAAAAATTTTTTATGAAATTTAAAACAATTTTTTTACCGTGTGTAAAATGCTTATAAACCCGCACGGAAAACAAATTCCCGCATAGGCGTTGATTTTTTGTTTGCGATATGATATAATATTATACTGAATAATTATACGGTATCAAAGGCTGAGACCGATCAGCCGTATCTGCGGGAGGGTCACGGTATGGATAAGATCAATGCGGCGGAGCTGATGTCTGCGGCGGTAAAGGCGAGGGAGAGCGCTTATGCGCCTTATTCGGGATTTAAGGTAGGCGCGGCTCTGCTGTGCGATGACGGGAGCGTTTACACGGGCTGCAATGTCGAGAACGCGTCCTATCCCTGTGGGATATGCGCGGAGCGTACTGCTGCCGCGAAAGCAGTCAGCGAGGGCAGAAAGCGCTTTACCGTATGTGCGGTCACGGGAAGCTCGGCGGAAAAGTGTACCCCCTGCGGCATCTGCCGCCAGTTCTTGTACGAGTTTGCGCCGGATATGACGGTGCTTTGCGGAAACAAGGACGGGGAGTATGATGAGGTTAAGCTGTCGGAGCTGCTGCCGAGGGGCTTCGGAGCAAGTTCTATGGAATAGAAGAAAACTTACAATGCGAGAAGGCACATAAACAGGCACTATTATATATTACTGCTGAAAGGAGCAGGTTTTTATGCGCGACAACGCAAAAATGGATATGACTACCGGGGCGATACTGCCGAAACTGCTGAAGCTTTCGCTTCCGCTTATGCTGTCGAGCATACTGCAGCTGTTTTTCAACGCGGCGGACATCATCGTTGTGGGCAACTTCGCCAGTGAGCATTCCCTTGCGGCGGTAGGTTCGACGGGGTCGCTCGTCAATCTTATGACGAATCTGTTCCTCGGCATATCCACAGGCTCGAACGTTCTCGCGTCACACTATCTCGGGGCGAGAGACAACGCCCGCATAAGCTCGACGGTACATACATCGGTATTCCTCGGTGCTGTGAGCGGGCTTATACTTACGGCAGCAGGCTGCCTGTTCGCGGACGACCTTCTGATGCTGATGCAGACCCCGGAGGAGGTGCTTGGGCTGTCATCGCTGTACCTGCGCATATACTTTACGGGCATGACCGCGATGATGATATATAACCTCGGCAGTTCGATTCTCCGCGCCAAAGGCGATACAAGGCGTCCTTTGATATATCTTACCTGCTCGGGCGTTGTGAACGTGATACTGAACCTCGTCTTCGTCATAGTGTTTAAAATGGACGTCGCAGGCGTAGCGCTCGCAACGGTCATATCGCAGTGCCTGTCGGCGTTCCTGCTTATACGCTGTCTTATGAAAGAGACGGACGCGTTTAAGTTCGAGTTCAGAAAGCTGCGCCCGGACGGCGCTGTCGTGGCGAAGATATTGAAGATAGGCATACCCGCGGGGTTTCAGGGAGTGCTTTTCTCGCTGTCCAACACGGTCATTCAGTCCTCCGTCAACAGCTTCGGATCTATAGTAATGGCAGGAAGTGCCGCGGCGGCAAGCATCGAGGGCTTTATCTGGGTGTCGATGAACGCGTTCTCACAGGGGGCGCTCACCTTTACGAGCGCGAATATCGGAGCGGGAAGGTACAGCCGCGTGAACCGCATAGCCGTGATATCCTGCGCCTGCGCGGCGGCGACGGGCATAGTGCTCGGAAACCTTGCGTATATGTTCGGAACGCCGCTGCTCAGTATATATGACACCCGCCCCGAAGTTATTGAAGCGGGGCTGATACGAATGAGCCTTGTCTGTACGATGTATTTCACCTGCGGACTTATGGACTGCATAGTGGGCTCGATACGCGGTATGGAGTATGCGGTGACGCCGACGATAGTATCGCTTCTGGGAGCGTGCGGACTGCGCCTGCTGTGGATATTCACGGGCTTTCAGCTTGAGCAGTTCCACACAGTGTTCTGGCTTTTCATGTCATATCCCGCCTCGTGGATAATCACGTTCCTTGCGCATTTCGTCTGTTTCATATTCATGCGGCGGAAACTCCCGAAGAACGACGTTGTGCGCGGCGAGCTGCCGCCTGCGGAATGATAGTCTATATAGCAAATTTAGGATAAATATACTGCCGCGCTTAGTGAAATATTAACAAAAAATAATCATTATTGTGCAGAAATCATAGAAAGTTACAAATTTTGATTGACTTTTAGCTTTTATTTGTGTATAATGTATTTAATAGTAGTATAAGGGTAACTATACCCTTTTACGACTTGAAAGGAGGTGTAATATGGTAACAAAAGCGGTAAACATGGATCTTAAAGTGAACTCTCCGAACAGTGTTAAGCAGCGCGAAGGCGACGGCGGATTTTCGGACGTTCTCGGTACTGTATCCGATAACCGCAGGCAGCAGGGTCTTTCAAATTCGTCAAGAAAGGATCTCGGCAAGGAATTCAGCTTTACGCAGCACGCTTCGGAAAAGGTGAGCGGCGCTGCCGACAGGGTCCCCGCGGCTGAAACGAGCGTTTACGCCCAGCAGCGCAGTCAGAGCTTCGATGAGGCGGCGGCTGACAAGTATCTCGAACAGGCAGTTGAAACTGTTGTGTACGAGGTGGTCGAGAACGGCGAGGTGCCGACAAAGCAGCAGGCAGCCGGAATGATGGCTGACGCTCTGAGGGAGCTGACACCGAAGAAGTCCGAAATGCCGGAAACGGCGGCGCAGACTGCGGAGCTTCCCGAACAGGCGAAAGCGGCGGCAATACCGGCGGCAGTGAAGACGGAAGATATTCCGGAGACAGCACAGACGGCAGCAATGCCCGAAACACAGGTGCTTGACGCTCTGGTGGGTGTCATGACAGCCATAGCCGGTGAGAGCAGGACTGTTCAGCCGGAAATGCCCGAAGCGGAACCGATGCCCGAAACCCCGAAGGTACAGGTCATCACTCCCGATACGGCGTTCCTTATGACGGAAAAGCACGGCGAAGTGGCGATGATCGCGGAAAACACGATATTCGAGCCGCAGATGACGGATCTGCCTGTGGACGGCGAGGAGTTCATGGCGGAGCTTGACGCGGTAATGCGCGGCGACTACGGCAGGAACATCAGAGACCTCGAAAGCCTCGGAATGAGGTTCGCGGAAAGCGCGGTAACGACTACGGCAAGTATTTCGGAGACCGGCAACGACATCTACATCGACAGAGTCGGACTTATCGACCGTGTGCTTGCGAGACTGGAAACAGTCACGACGGAGGACGGACAGCCGCTCACCGAGCTGGAAGTGGTACAGGACACAGCGGATCTGTTGGGAAAGATCATCAGCGAGGCAAAGCAGGAGCTGGGACTCACGGAAGTGAGATACGAGCATTCCGAATTTGAGACGGACGCGGCAGTGCCGATGATGCAGGACACACCGGTGAAGCTGTCACGCGGCCTTAACAGCAGCGACATGACAGACGAACTGGATCATATCCTCAGCGAAGGCAGGAGCGACGCTCCCGGTAAGGACGCACCGAAGACCGAGACCTACGACGCGGTACACATGTCGGCACAGCTCATGCAGGACAGGGCGCACACAGACCTTATGCCGGAAGAAACAGAGCTGCCGGTGTCGGAGAACAACTATCGCCCCCCGGAGATACAGACTGCCGAGGAGATACTTGAACGTATCAGAACGATGCAGGACGATCACACGGAGTTCACAATGGTACTCAACCCCGAGAGCCTCGGAAGGATAACCGTAAAGCTTGTTATGACGGGCGAAAGAACGGCTGTTGAGATAACGGCGGAGAACCCCGAGACGAGAGCGGTGCTCGCGGCAAGATCCGAAAGCTTACAGAGCGCGCTCCGACAGAACGGAGTAGAGCTTGAACGCTATCAGGTAGTCACCGAGCAGGAGAACGCGCAGTACCACCGGCAGGACTATGAGGGCGGCGGAAGAAACAGGCAGGGACGCGAAAACGAGAAGAACGGGAGACAGAACGGCGACGATGATAATGACAGCGGCGACGACAACGGTTTCTACGATATTCTCGGCGAATTATAAGATGAAAAGGAGGAAAACAAATGGCAGTTGAACCGATCAGCGGCGTGGCAACACCCCAGAGCGTCTATGAGAAGTACAAGGATATGTTCGAGGATAAGCATGATCTTATCACAATGGAAAACTTCTACTCGCTTCTTGTTGCGGAAATGCAGAACCAGGATCCCCTTGAGCCCACATCGAACACGGAGTTTATCTCACAGATGGCAAGCTTCTCGGCACTGAGCTCTCAGCAGGACGCGTACAAGGTACAGCAGCAGTCCTACGCGAACTCTCTTGTAGGCAAGACGGTAACGGTATCCACAGGCGACGGCAAGACCGACACGGGCGTTGTTACATCGGCAAGGAGCGGCGACGATCCGCAGGTGATAGTGAACGGACAGAGCTACAAGCTCAGCGCTATCTCACAGGTGCATGACCAGGGCACGGGCTCGGCGGCAAGCATAGGCGACTACGGCGCATTCGCGGCAGGAATACTCGGCAAGACGGCAATGGTGCAGGCAATGGACGCTACCGGAGCTACGTTCATCGACGAGGGCACGGTCAATTCGCTTGAGATCGAGAACGGCAGCGTGAGAGTGGTCGTGAACGGCTATTCCTACGACGCGACAGATATTTTAAAGGTAACAGACACGGCAGCACAGACTGTAACACCCGCAGCACAGACAGAGCAGGTTTCGCAGACGGCTGATATCTTACAGAATGTTGAGCCCGTTCAGACGACCGCGGAAACAACACAGGCGGCGCAGACAGCTCAGGCAGGCGCGGTGACGCAGACGGACAGCGAGGATATCGCGGATTCCGATGATACCGACAGCGAGGGCGCAAGAGGCGGCAACAACGACGCGGCTATTTATGAGCTGTTTGAATGATATTCGGAAAGGGAAGGGATATAGATGCTTATAAGTGAGTATCTTGCCGGACGCAATTCGATATCCGTTTCCACCGGGAATGGCGTAGGCGGCTATGAGCCGGTGAAGAAGCCCAGGGAAGGCGATGACGCGGGGAGTTTCGCAGAAAAGCTCCGCGAAACGATAGGAAGCAGGGAAGTTGAGTTTTCAAGTCACGCGATAAAACGGCTGGAGAGCAGGCAGATAGATATTGCCGAAAACGACAGGATAGAGCGGCTCAACAGAGGCGTGGAGCTCGCGGCTGAGAAAGGCAGCGAGGAAAGCCTTATCCTCGTGGACAGCACCGCGTTTATCGTAAGCGTCAAGAACAATACCGTGATAACAACGGTATCGGCAGATGACCTCAAAGGAAACGTGTTCACCAACATCGATTCCGCCGTTATAGTTTAAGTCGGACCGAGGGAGCGTAAGCTCACCAAGGAGACAGACCGCAGTCCCGAACGACGGACGGACTGCACACGGCGGCACACAGAAAGGAAAAACCGCTATGATGAAATCACTCTATTCCGGTGTTGCCGGAATGAAGACCCACAATCAGAGAATGGACGTTATAGGCAACAACATCTCTAACGTCAACACAACAGGATATAAGACAAGTGAAGTAACGTTCAAGGACGTTTACTATCAGACAAAGGCGAACGCCTCCTCCGGCGACCAGACTGCCGGCGGCAAGAACCCCACACAGATAGGCTACGGCTCACAGCTCGGCACTGTTTCTCAGGTAATGGTGCAGTCGGGATTTACATACTCCGACAGCGTGTTCAACTGTGCGCTTCAGGGTGAGGGCTTCTTCCAGGTAATGGACGAGGCGGGACGCATATACTACACCCGCGCGGGTAAGTTCTCCGTGGACAGCTTCGGAAACCTCTGCGACCCCAACGGAAACATGGTGCTCGGTGTTTCGGGCGACCCCAGCGGCGTTGAGACAGGACAGTCCCAGCGTATCAACATCAAGGTGCCTGCTATCGAGGATAACAGGGCAAACTGCACCAAGACGGTAAACGGCTATGATATCACAGTGACCGCCGCAGGTTTCGGCGAAGAGGGCAATATCTCGTTCACTATCGTGGACTCCGATACGCCTTTCGCTACAAGAAGCGGTTCGAGCCTTTCTATTTATATGGATCTCGACAAGCAGTACGGTGAGGACGCTTTCGCTGCCGTTGAGCAGGGCATAGCCGACGGAACTCTTACCGGAGCGGCGCTCGAACAGGCTCAGACCGACGCCGTTGAAGCGGCGCGTCAGGCTTTTGAGGACGCGGTAAATGAAGCTATCAGACTTGGCGGTGTCGGACTCAGCGATGACGTGGTGCCTTTGTCAATATCCTTCGGTACACTCCCGAAATATGACGATGTAATGGCACTCCAGGCTACAAATACTATTAAGTTCGCGTATAAGAACTCCACCGACAACGTTACCAACGAGCTGTCCCTCAAGTTCACAGCCAACAAGGCGTGTGAAGCTGCCAACAAGTACGAGGTGGACATCAAGACCGGAAGCTCCTCCAAGGTAGAGGCAAAGTGGAAGGACAACGTGCTCACCATTACCGTTCCGAAGGACGGCATGGTAGGCGACCCGCCCGACGACTGGACAGGCGGCACATACGACCTTGTGGCGGCTATGAACGAAGCTATCAAGAAGGCAAGTGATGACAACCACCTTATCACCGCGGAGCTTGTCGGTTTCAACAGGATAGACGCTGAAGGCAACTCGACCCCCGCAACGCTCGGCACGGATGCTTTCGATTTCGTTCAGGCTCTCCAGGCAGGCACAGGTACAAGGACCGACCGTCTGGGACTTGACAACGGACGCGACAACTTCTTCTCGGACATCGCCACCGCGCTCAGCACAGTAGCTCTGACCGACGGACGCGTCGCTAAGGAACAGGCTATCGACGATCTGGACGTTATCCAGATAGACACGGACGGTACTATCTACGGCCGTCACGCAGTACACGGAACATTACTCCTCGGACGCATAGACGTTGCGACATTCGAGAACCCCATGGGTCTCGAACAGTGCGGAACGTCGCTTTGGAGAGCTTCTCTCGCGTCCGGTGAGGCGCAGGTGAAGATCGCGGGCAAGGACGGCGCAGGCGAAGTTATCCAAAGCGCGCTGGAAATGTCCAACGTTGACCTTGCGCAGGAATTTTCGGATATGATCATCACACAGAGAGGCTATCAGGCAAACTCCCGTGTCATCACCGTATCCGATACCATGCTTGAAGAGCTCGTAAACCTCAAGCGTTGATCATCTGCTTTAAGCCTGGCGGAGCGTAATGCTCCGCCGCGGGCTGCGGCATGAAAATAAAAACAGCAAAGGTGCTTTATGGTTATTTTAACTAAGCTGAACGGCAAGGACATAATGATCAATGAGGACGGCATCGAGACAGTTTCCGAAACGCCGGATACTGTCATAACAATGTCGAACGGTCACAGTTATATCGTTCAGGAATCCATTGAAGAGATCTTCCGCAAGATAGTGGGTTACAACCGCGCGTGCAGAGCCCGCGGTACAAGAGACGGTCACAGGGAAGAATAACAAATATTTCGCACGATCCCGAATGCATCTGATGATACAGGCGACCGTGTTTTTCGGTGTGTATCCGGGTTTGTGCGGCAACAACAATAAAACTGGAGGGATCCTTTTTGAACATTACATTGATAATCGGCTGGGTCATAGCGTTCGGCCTTATTCTGTACGGTATATTCAACGGCGGTCAGCTGGCATGGTTCATTGATATACCGTCTCTGGCTATTACTGTCGGCGGTACGTTCGGAGTTCTTATCGCGGTATCGCCCATGTCGCTTCTGAAAAGCCTTCCCGCGTTATTCAAATTCGCACTTTTCCCGCCCAAGTATAAGGCTGAGGATTACATAACACAGATCGTTGATTTCGCCAACACCGCGCGAAGCAAGGGACTTCTCGCACTTGAAGACAGTGCCAACAAGTGTGAGGATCCGTTCATGAAACAGGCGCTCATGCTGATAGTTGACGCAAACGATTCGGCAAAGGTAAGAGAAATGCTCGAAGGCTCGGTAGCGTTCATGGAGGAACGTCATGAGGCGGGCGCGGGATTTTTCGGCAAGGGCTCATCGCTCGCGCCGGCGTTCGGAATGCTCGGTACGCTGGTCGGACTGGTAATCATGCTTCAGAACCTGGACGGCGGTGATCTGGGACCCGCGATGGCGGTTGCGCTTATCACGACGTTCTACGGCTCGCTGTTCGCGAACGTTATCTTCGGACCTATCGAGTCCGCGCTCAAGAACGCTCATGCCGATGAGATGCTCTGTATGCAGATAATCATTGAGGGTGTCATGGCGATAGCCGAGGGTTCAAACCCGAGAATGATCAAAGAAAAGCTCGAATTTATGCTTCCTAAGTCCGCAAAGAAGGACGAGGAGAAAAAATAACTCGTATAGCTCAAAAATAGTATTGCAAAAGTTCGTTTTTTATGGTATAATATAATACCGACTGTTTACAGGGATAATTGTGCCCGGTCGGTATGCGGAGAAAAGTATGGCAAAGAAAAAAGTAAAAGTTATCCATACCGGCGTCGATGAATGGATGTCAACGTATTCGGACATGGTAACGCTGCTGATGTGCTTCTTCGTGCTTCTGTACGCGGCGTCAACGCCTAACGAGACCAAGTTCCAGTACATATTCCAGTCCTTCAACAGCCAGGGAAAATATGTGAATCCGTTCGTCATGGAGGACACGAACGACGGTACATCAAAATCCGACAGCGACGGTAATACCGATGTCCCGCCTGCAAGCGGTTCGGGAACCACCGAATCAACGGTGGACCAGATGGGTCTTCCGCATAATTTCGATGACCTGTTCGCGTACCTCTCGTCAGCCGCGGCTTCAAGCGAATTCTCCGACTTGGTGAGCGTTTCGCAGACCTCCGCGTCGAGAATAAATATACGATTTAACAATTCTCTGATGTTCGACGGTGACAGCGCCGTGCTTAAGGAAAGCGGCAAAAAGGCTCTCAAGCTGATGATGCCCGCTATCAAGGCTACGAGCGATTACATCAAGACTATCAAGGTACAGGGTCATACCGCCCAGGGTTTCTCGGCGGTGAACGACTGGGATCTCTCCTCCGCGAGAGCCTGCTCCGTGCTTAAATACATGGATTATCAGGTCATCGTCCCGAGTGAGAAGTACATAGCCGAAGGCAGAGCGCAGTACGACCCCATACAGCCCAACGACACCGAAGAACACAGACAGGAAAACAGACGTGTTGAACTTGTCATCACGCGAAACGAGATAGATACGGCGGATACCCCGATCATCGAGGATATGCTGCTCTACGATTACGGCATCACCAATGCCCAGACCGACTCCATAGACAGAACGGGAGCCGACGGCGGAGTTACCGACGATACCGTACAGCAGATAATCTCGGGACTTGACTCAAAGTATTCCGGCACAGTCATCTCCGACGGCGAGACAGATGACGACTACATGGGTCCGTCGTTCAGCATACCTGTAACCGAGATCCCCGAAGATATTCTTCAGCCCGAACCCGAGGAGGAGACGGCAGCAGAGGAAGAGACCGAAGCCGCCGAAGAGGGATAAGCACGGACTGAAACAGATATACTGATATCAGCGGAAAGAGAGGTGGATCATGAATGGCTGAAACCCTTACGCAGGAACAGATAGACGCGCTGCTGAGCAGTGCGATGTCCGGTGAGGTGGTCGAAAGCTCTAAGGAGCCCGATGTCAAGGAATATGACTTCCGGGCGCCGAAAAAGTTTACAAAAGAGCGTATCAAGATACTTGACAGTATCTTCGACAACTACGCGAGACTGCTGTCCTCGTACCTTACGGGTCTGCTGAGACTTTACTGCAAGGTAAGTCTCGCGTCCATTGAGGAGCAGAGATACTTCGAGTTCAACAACGCGCTTCCCGACTATGTAATGATGGGAACGCTCGACCTCGGTATCCACGATGATGACATAGGTACAGTCACCGCGATAGTTCAGCTTTCAAATTCACTCACATATATACTGATCGACCGACTTCTCGGCGGGCGCGGCGAATACAAGGACGCCGACAGAGACTTCACCGAGATAGAGGTCAGCATAATAGACAAGATAATCAACAATATGTCGGCGCTGCTCCACGACCCGTGGGAGCCGTATGTGGAAGTAAATCCGAGCGTCGTGAATATTGAGACAAACTCCCGTGTCTATTCAGCGGTCGATTACGACGATACGATGATCCTCGTAGCGCTGGAAGCGACGGTAAGCGACACGAAAACGATCATAACGATCTGTATGCCTGCGCTGAGCCTTGATGAGCTCATGCAGAAATACGTTTCAAAGTCCGTCAGAAGTACAAGACGGTTTGACGCGGCAAGAGAGCAGGAAAGACGCGACAACATAATGAAAGCGCTCAACGACACATCTTTGAACATAGTCGCTGAGCTCGGCAAGACCTCTCTCGATGTCTCCGATGTGCTTAATCTGCAGATCGACGATATTATACCGCTTGACAAGAGCATCGAAAGCAACGTCACCCTCAAGATAGGAAACAGGGTGTGGTTCGACGGAAAGCTCGGGTCGTATAATCAGAATAAAGCGGTAAAGATCGAAAACGTGTTCAGAAGTGAGGGTTAACGGATGCCTAAAATTGAAATTTCCGAGATGGAAAAGGACGCCCTTGGCGAAGTCATGAATATAAGCATGGGAAGCGCCGCAACGGCGGTTTCCGAGCTGCTCAGTGCCAAGGTGTGGATCACGACTCCGCGAGTTGAGATCGTCAAGGCGGACGATATGCTCCAATACGACAAATTAGAGCCTGCCGTCTGTGTAAAGATAGAGTATGTCAAGGGCCTTTCCGGCAACAACCTTATGGTGCTGCGGCAGGACGACGTCCAGATGATACTTAACCAGCTCATGGGTCAGCCGCTCGTCGTTACTCCCGATTTCGAGTTTGACGAGCTGAATATAAGCGCGGTGTCCGAGGTCATGAACCAGATGATGGGCGCGAGCGCCACAGCGCTTTCGGACTTCCTCGGTATCGTGGTGGATATCTCTACGCCGACACCGTACATAATGGAGAACATCGACCTCTCGGAGGTACAGGACTTCGAGGACGAGGAAGAGGTCGCCGCCATTTACTTCGACCTTACGATCGACGGTGTTATCAAATCCGAGTTCTGCTCGGTGCTTACGATAGAGCTCGCAAAGTTCATAGCCCAGAAGGTGCTTGGCACCGCTGATGAGGCGGAGGCACCGGCTTCCGTGGTTGAAGCGTCGGCACCCGCGGCATCACAGTCTGCGGCGGCTCCCTCACAGGGCGGCGGAACGATGTCACAGGCGGAAATGGATGCCATGTTCGGCGGAGGAGGACAGCAGATGCCGCCGCCGGGAATGCAGGGCGGAATGCCCGGCGGAATGCCCCAGGGAATGCCCCAGGGAATGCCGGGACAGATGCCGCAGGGTATGCCGGGTCAGATGCCCTACGGAGCATATCCTCCTCCGCAGTACGGGTATCCTCCGCAGTACGGATATCCTCCATACGGCGGCTATCCCCAGCCTATGAATGTGCAGAGCGCACAGCTGAACCAGTTCGACTCTCCGAATGTCCAGCTTACGGGAGAGCAGAAAACAAACCTCCAGCTCCTTATGGGCGTGCCGCTTGAAATATCCGTAGAGATAGGAACGGCAAAGAGGAAGGTCAAGGAGATCCTTGAATTCACCCAGGGCACCATAATCGAGCTTGAAAGACAGGCGGGCGCGCCGGTAGATATAATAGTGAACGGCAACCTTATAGCCAAGGGCGACATAGTGGTTATCGACGATAACTTCGCTGTCAGAATAACGGAAATCATTAAATCTAAACTTATGGATTCAATAAATAAGGAGTAAAGAGATATGGACAAGAAGATTTTACTGGTGGATGACGCGGCATTTATGAGAATGCTTATCAAGGATACTCTTACCAAGAACGGTTACACCAATATCCTTGAAGCGCAGGACGGAGCTATTGCTTGCCAGACTTACGAGGCTGAAAAGCCCGACCTTGTTATCATGGATATAACCATGCCCAACAAGACAGGTATCGAGGCTCTCGCGGACATCAAGAAGATCAATCCGCAGGCTAAGGTGGTAATGTGCAGCGCCATGGGACAGGAAGCAATGGTCGTTGAGGCTATCAAGCTCGGCGCTCTTGACTTCATCGTAAAGCCGTTCAAGCCCGACAGAATTATCGCGACAGTTACAAAGATCTTAGGCTGATATCCCATGGGGCTCAACTTTCTTTGGGTCATACTTTCACTTGTCGGGGTACTCGGACTGTTCTTCATACTTGTCTATGCGACAAAGAAGCTTAATACGGGTATCGGATATGTGAACGGAAACCGCATGAAGGTCGTTGACCGCATCTCTCTCGGGAGAGAAGGTATGCTCGTGGTGGTAAGTGTAGCGGGAAAGCTCATGCTTATCGGAGTTACAGGACAGCATATCGAAAAGCTTGCGGACATCGACATGACACCGGAGGAATACAGCGCAATTGCATCATCTCCCGAAACGCAGAGCGGAATGAGTTTCGCGTCTGCCTTTGCCGAGGTAATGAAAAGGAAAAAAGGCACGGAGAAGGATAACGGCGATGATTAAGGAAGCAATAAAACAGAACAGGGGTTTGTTCATAAGGTTTTTCGTTTCTTTGATCGTGACCGGGCTGCTTGCGGCAGTGCTGTGCGTTACTGCGTCAGCTCTCAGCGCCGACCCCGATTCGGAAACGGAGGTGCTCTCGGAGAACCCCGGCACCGAGCCTGTCGATGAGTCGCTTTTAAAAGAACTGATAGGTATAGACGGTTCACAGACGCTTGAGGTAATTCTTATAATTACTATCCTGTCGATAGCACCGTCTTTTCTTGTAATGGTGACGTCCTTTACAAGAATAGTTATCGTGTTCAGCTTTCTGAGGAACGCCATGCAGACCCAGTCGATCCCGCCTAACTCGGTATTAATGGGTCTTTCGTTGTTTCTCACGGTATTCATAATGTGGCCGACCTTTACCGAGATAAACGAGAACGCTTATCAGCCCTATGCGGCAGGAGAGATCGAGATAAACGAGATGCTCGGACGCGCGGGGGACACGCTGAAAGTATTCATGCTGAAGAATACTTCCCGCTCGAATATGCAGTTCTTCCTCGACCTCAAAGGCGCGGCGGTGTATGAGGCACAGCAGCGCACGGAGGAGAACGAACAGCCCGCGGAGACGGAAAGACCGTTCATCGAGCCGCTCGAACCCATTGAGGATATCGCGGACAAGACTCCCGTGAACCTCAACGAGACTGCCGAGGAGCTTACGGACTTCACAGACCAGCTCGGGCTTGAAACAGTGATACCCGCGTTCATATTAAGCGAGCTTACCCGTGCTTTCCAGATGGGGTTCATGCTGTTCATACCGTTCCTTGTCATAGACATCGTAGTATCCTCAACACTCATGGCAATGGGTATGATGATGCTGCCTCCGTCAATGATATCGCTGCCCTTCAAGATAATGCTGTTCGTGCTTGTCGATGGCTGGCAGCTCCTCATAGGCACGCTTGTTCAGTCGTTCAATGTTTAGCGGAGAGATAGACTATGTCACAGGATCTTGTACTTGAAATATTTTCCGAAGCAATAATGCTTGCGTTCAAGCTCGCAGTCCCGACGCTTCTCATAGCGATGCTCGTCGGACTTATCATAGCGATACTCCAGGCTGCAACGCAGGTGCATGAGCAGACACTTACTTTCGCACCGAAAGCGATAATAGTGGCGCTTGCGCTTCTTGCTATGGGGCCATGGATGTGCTCAAGCATTATAGATTTCTTCAATTATATAATTGATCTCATGCAGCGGGTCACACTGTAACACGATCGCGGAGTGACATGAAATGTTCGTATGGGATACCGTTTATAACGATTTTATAGGATTTATCTTCGTTCTTTGCAGGACAACGGGTATATTCACATTCAACCCCATATTCTCAAGGAACAACGTCCCGAACAACATGAAGGCTTTCATGTCTGTGGTGTTCGCTGTGGTGATGATGAGCTCGCTCGGCACGAGTGCTGTGCCTGAGTTCAGCGGAGCGCTCGGATTTGCGTTCGTGCTGCTCAAAGAGCTTCTTGTGGGGCTTGTGTTCGGTTTCTTCACGAACCTTATCATCACGGTGCTGCTGTACGCGGGCGAGATAATGGATACCGAGATAGGACTCGGTATGGCGAAGGCTTACGACCCCGCAACGGGCGTGACCATGCCGGTATTCGGCAACTACTACTATTATTTGTTTATACTCTACTTCTTCCTGACAAACGGGCATCTGACGTATATCAAGCTGTTTTCGCTGTCATATCAGACTATCCCCATAGGATATGAGTTCACCGACGTGTCGAGAGATCTTGCACGTGTGGTGGTCATGTATATGGGAACGGTCATGGAGCTTGCTTTGAAATTTGCGATGCCTGTGCTGGCGGTGGAGCTTATCATCGAGATGTGCATGGGTATCATAATGAAGGCTGTGCCTACGATACAGATATTCGTGCTGAATGTTCATCTGAAGCTGATAATGGGTTTCATTACGCTGCTTGCCGCCGCGAGACCGATGTCGGAGTTTGTCGAGAAGCTGTTCGGGATACTGTGGGAGAATTTGTTTACCGCAGCGGAGCACTTTGCATGACCGGTCAGGAACGGACGGTGACGACACAGTATGCCGGGTGATGAAAAAACCGAAAAAGCCACGCCGAAAAAGCGGCGTGACGCGAGAGAAAAGGAAGGCAAGGTACTTCAGAGCAAGGAGATAGTCACGGCAGTCTCGATACTCGGGACGTTCGCGGCGCTCGCTGTTCTGAGTTCATATATATTCTTACAGCTCACGAAGGTCGTGAGAGAGGGCGTCGAAGCAGTCGGCGGAGATTTTATAAACGAGTTCAGCACCTATACGTCGGTATTTCTGAATGTGATACTTGACTGTGTGATGATAGTCATGCCGCTGTGCGTGATAGTGGCGTTCATCGTGGTCATATCCGTAATGGCTCAGACCCGCGGACTGTTCACCATGAAGCCGCTCAAACCCAAGTTTTCAAAGCTCAACCCTCTGAACGGCATAAAGAATATGTTCTCGGCACAGGCTGTGGTAGGCATCATCAAGGGACTTATAGAGCTGAGCGCGATAATCGTGGTGGTCTATGGTCAGATAGAGAGCAGAATGACCGAGATAGTGAGCCTTGTGGATACCGAGCCGATATATGCCGTGGTGTATATCGCGAATACGATATTCACGATCATCATGATACTCTGTATAATATTCGTCTTTGTTGCGGCGGGAGATTTCATCTTCCAGTGGTGGCAGTTTGAGAAGAACCTCAAAATGTCCAAGCAGGAGGTCAAGGACGAGTATAAGCAGATGGAGGGAGACCCCCAGATAAAAGGCAAGATAAAACAGAAACAGCGCGAAATGGCACAGGCGCGAATGATGGAGCAGGTGCCGGGTGCCGATGTGGTGGTGAGAAACCCTACTCACTACGCGGTGGCGCTGAAATACGATATAGAGTCGGCTGCCAGCGATTCAGCGCCGAGGGTAGTCGCGAAGGGAATGGACGCGCTGGCGCTCCGAATAGTGAAGATAGCCGAGGAGCACAACGTATATATCACCGAGAACCGCGCTCTCGCAAGAGAGCTTTATGACACGGTCGAGCTCGGACGGGAGATACCGTCGAAACTCTTCAACGCGGTGGCGGTGGTGCTTTCGGAAATGTACAGCGCGAAAGGCATCATGGGTACAGTCTCACAGACTGCGCGTGACAGAAGGCGCAATAACTGACGGACGCGAAGATACAGTATCGGGCAAAGGAGGTACGGCAAGTTTAAATGGTCAAAAGAATGCTTGGCAATACGTTTGCCGTATTCGTAATTTTCATCATACTTGCCCTTATAATCCCGCTCAACGGAATTATGGGCGGAGCGCTGCTCGATTTTCTGCTGCTCGTGAACATAGGACTTTCACTTGTAATACTGCTTCTTACTATGTATATAAAGGAAGCTCTCGAATTTTCGATCTTCCCGACGATACTTCTTATAACCACCGTTTTCAGGCTCGCCCTCAACGTTTCGACCACCCGAGGCATACTCAGCACAGGTCAGGCGGGGGCGGTAATAGCGACCTTCGGCGAGTTCGTAATGGGCGGTGATCCCGTAGTCGGATTTATCATCTTTATTATTATATTCCTTGCGAATTTCCTGGTAATAACCAAGGGCTCCGAGCGTGTATCCGAGGTCGCGGCGAGATTTACCCTCGACGCTATGCCCGGTAAGCAGATGTCTATCGATGCCGACCTCAACACCGGCGCAATAACCGACGAGGAAGCCAAGATACGCCGTGCGAAGGTACAGCGTGAGGCGGACTTCTTCGGAGCCATGGACGGTGCTACGAAGTTCGTAAAGGGCGACGCGATAATGTCGATCATCACATCGCTGATAAACCTTATCGGCGGAGCTATCATAGGCATCGTGGGCGGCGCGGACGTGAACACGGTAATGAGCACCTACTCGCTCGCTACCGTAGGCGACGGACTTTGCTCACAGATACCCTCACTGCTTATCTCGGTCGCGACAGGTATGGTAGTTACCCGTACCGCAAGCGAGGGCAGCTTCAACGAGGACGTCAAGACTTCCTTCACCCAGAACCCGACGGTATTCATCATCACGGGCGCTGTAATGCTGGTGCTTATGCTGGTGCCGGGCTTCCCGAAGCCGATACTGCTTATCCTCGGTGCGGCGCTGCTGTACGGCGGCATCTATCTGGGGCGGCGGAAGACCGCCGCAACTGCGGAAGCGGAAGCTGCCGCGGTGGAAAAGCAGATAGAGGAGTCGAAGGAACAGCGTCCGACCACGGACACGGACTACTACCGCGACATCGACAACGTATTCAAGCTGCTGAGCGTGGAGCAGGTGGAAATGGAGTTTGGTTACAGCCTCCTGCACCTTGTTGACGAGCGAAGCGGCGGAAACTTCATCGAGAGAGTCGTGCTCTTCAGAAAGCAGTTCGCTATGGATATGGGCATGGTAATACCCTCCGTGCGAATGAGGGATAACCCCGATATCAACCCGAACCAGTACATAATCAAGATAAAGGGCGAGGAGGTCGCGCGCGGCGAGATACTCGTGGATCACTACTTAGCGCTGGATAACGGCGATGTTACCACGCCCGTTGACGGTATCGACACCATAGAGCCCGCCTTCGGCATACCCGCAAGGTGGATAAGCGAGGACAGGAAGGTCGCCGCGGACGTGGCGGGCTATACGCTCATCGACCCTGTATCGGTGATGATAACCCACCTGTCGGAGGTCATAAAGACCCACTGCGCCGAGATACTCACCCGTCAGGACGTCAAGACCATGGTGGAAAACCTCAAGAAGACCAACGCGACAATGGTGGAGGATCTTGTTCCGAACGTCGTTTCCTACGGCTATCTGCAGAAGGTGCTGTCCATGCTGCTGCGTGAGGGCGTTCCGATAAGAGATATGGAGACCATACTCGAAACGCTGAGCGACCACACCGCGAACATGAAGGACATCGACATCACGGTAGAGTATATCCGTCAGGCGCTCAAGCGCACCATAACAAGGCGCTTTGCCGAGGCAAACTCACTGCGCGTCATCACCATAGATCCGAGGATAGAGGATATGATAGTGGCGAGCGTGAAGAAGTCGGAGCAGGGAAGCTACCTGTCCATGGATCCCGACACGATACAGCGCATTGTAGGCAGAACAACGGAAGAGGTAAACAAGATAAAGGACGTTATACCGAACGTAATAATTCTTACCTCGCCTATCGTGAGGGTCTATTTCAAAAAGCTTATAGACCAGTTCTTACAGAATATCACTGTGCTTTCGTACAGCGAGATAGACAGTACCACACAGATACAGTCTGTCGGCAGCATATCCCTGTAAGAGCCGCATAGAAGCGCACGAAAGGAGGCGGGCTTAAGGTGGCGGAAAAGGATACCGCTCAGGCGATACGCGAATACCGTGAAACAGGCGACATCAACCTGAGAAATGACATAGTAATGCGTTATCTTGAGCTTGTGCGCGTAATAGCGCTGTCGCTCCGAAACGTTTACATAAAATATGCGACGACCGATGACATAATCAACGAGGGAGTCCTCGCGCTGATGTCGGCGATAGACACCTTCGACCTCGACAGGGGAGTAAAGTTCGAGACCTACGCGAACATCAAGATAAAAGGCGCGATAGTGGATTTCGTGCGCAAGCAGGACTGGGTGCCGAGACAGGTGCGCGCTTTCGGAAGAGAGCTTGACACGGCATATAACGAGCTTTTCAACAAGCTCGGACGACACCCGAAGAACGCCGAGCTCGCCGAGCATCTCGGACTTTCAATGGAGAAGCTCGAAAAGCAGATGGCAGAGTCCGCAAGCGCGGTCACGCTGTCCTTTGAGGAGCTCCTGTACGAGGACAACTTCGATATAATGGAGGGCGGCGACCTTGCCGACAAGGCGCTGTATGAAAAGGAATTAAAGCAGATGATCGCCAAGGCGATAACGGAGCTCACTCCGAAGGCAAGACAGGTGGTCACGCTGTACTACTACGAGAAAATAAAGTTTTCGGAGATAGCGCGGGTACTCGGCATAACCGAGTCGAGGGTCTGCCAGATACATTCAAAGGCGATACTCTACTTAAAGCGCGCACTCACAGACTATATGCAGAAATAGGAGCTGATAACCAATGCTCAGAGGTTTTTACAATGCCGCCCAAGGCATGATAGTAAGACAGAGACAGCTTGACTGTATCGGAAACAATATAGTGAACGTCAATACCGCAGGCTACCGCAAGGACGAGATAATCACGAACACGTTCCTTGACGAGCTCGTGCTGGTGAATGAGCGCCGTGAGACCTCGGGGCATCTTCTCCAGACCTACGCCGACGTTTCAAAGACCAACCTCGAACAGAGCAACTTCACATATACCGACAGCAATTTCGATGTGGCGATATACGGCAACGTGTATTTCAATATCCGCACCGACAACGGAAACGTTTACCAGACCCGCAACGGACAGTGGGAGCTTGACGGCGACGGATATCTGATACTCGGCAAATCGGGGCGAGTGCAGGGCAGGAACGGTGATATCCGTCTCGGCACAGACGATTTCGAGATACGCAATGACGGCTCGATATACATAGACAACGAACAGGTGGATCAGCTGCTGCTGACATATATCCCGCCTGACGCGGACGTTGACAAGCTCGGCAACAATCTGATGCTCTACAACGGCAACGCCCAGCTTCCCGAGGGCGAGCGCTTTGACATAATCCAGGGCGCGTGGGAGCACTCGAACGTTGACGGCAACAAAGAGATAACCCAGATGATGGAGCAGCACAGGCTTTATCAGGCAAACAGCCAGATCTTAAAGCAGCTCGACCAGATAAACACCAAGGCGCAGGAAATAGCCTCGGTAACGTGACGGGTAAGGAGTAACGCATGAATATATCGTTTTATACGGGCGCTTCGGGCATGATAGCCCAGCAGGAGGGAATGAACATCTATTCCCACAACATCGCCAACGTTAATACCGTAGGCTATAAGTCGCTCCGCCCGAGCTTCGCGGACTGCCTCTATGAGGTGTACCGCAGGACTGAGCCCGAGTGGCAGACAGGACACGGACAGTTCGTCATGAAGACGGACTTCATGTGGGAACAGGGCGGTTTCGTGATGTCGGAGCAGCAGTTCGATTTCGCGATCGCGGGCGAGAGCTTCTTCATGGTAAGAGACGAGCGCGGCGACACATACCTCACCCGTGAGGGCGCGTTCCGCATAACTCAGGTAGATGACCACTGGGAGCTTGTGAACGGGCGCGGAGAGTTCGTGCTCGACAATGACGGCAACCACATAGTGGTACCGTTCCGGACAAACGGCGGCTCGCTCACGAAGGAGGACGAGACAGGAAACGGCACTATCCCCGATGCCGCGGGCAGAGAGGATATCAATACAGTCCGTGACAACGGCACCACGAACATCGTGGATTATGAGGCGCTCACGGAAATGATAGGGCTGTTCGATGTTCCCAATAACTGGGGGCTCGACCAGGGTGAGGACAACCACTTCGTGGTAACTCCGCGTTCGGGAGAGCCTGTGGCAGTGGCGGACGAGGACAGGAACCTGCTCCGCGGCGCGCTTGAGCTTTCGACCGTTGACCTTGCGGCGGAAATGGTGCACCTTATCGAGACCCAGAGATCATATCAGCTGAACGCGAGAGTCGTCACGACTTCTGACGAGCTGATGAATATAGCAAATACCCTCAGATGACCAAATCAACAATAACGGAAAGGAAACAGAGTAATAATGAGTATAGGAAAGTATGAAGACCTCAACGATATGCAGATCGACGTCCTCAGAGAGGTAGGAAACATAGGCTCAGGCAATGCTACCACGGCTCTTTCGTCCATGGTCGGCAAAATGATAGATATCCAGGTACCGAGCGTAAAGGTGCTGGGTTTCAACGACGCTATCGAAGAAGTGGGCGGCGCAGAGAAGATAATCGCGGGTATCCTTATCAGGATAAACGGTGATGTTGACGGAATGATAATGTTCCTGTTCGAGCAGAACCTTATCGCCCTTATCGTGGAGACATTCTTCGGTTCTGCTCCGCAGGATATCCTCAATCTCAACGAGGCGGAGATGTCCGCGCTCAACGAAATGGGCAATATCATGGCAGGGTCTTATGTGAACGCTATTTCCCAGCTTGCGGGAATGACGATAGACGTTGAGCCGCCCGTGATGACGATAGATATGCTCGGCGCGATTATGAGCGTTCCTGCGATAGAAATGGGCGAAATGGGAGACCAGCTTCTGTTCATCGACAACAACATGGTCATCGACAGCACGAGCATACAGTCCAAGATGCTGCTTCTCCCGACAATAGATTCTCTTGATCACTTGCTCGGAAAGCTGGGTGTTGCGTAATGGGTCAGAAGCACATAATCGGTATATCTGACTGGAAGGTCGGAAGAGGCGACGACATACTTGTGACATACGCGCTCGGGTCGTGCATCGGCACCTGCCTTTATGACAAGACTACCGGTATTGCGGGACTCTCGCATATCATGCTCCCCGACAGCACGGCGATAATCGACGGTCACACCACGCGCATGAAGTTTGCCGATACGGCGCTTCCGGATATGCTGGACAGAATGAGAGCCATGGGAGCTTCCACGGCTGCCATAAAGGCTAAGATAGCGGGCGGCGCGGTAATGTTCCAGACCGCTAACTCACGTTTTAACATAGGCGAACGCAACATAGAAGCCGTGAAAGCGGCACTGGCGAAGCTGCGTATCCCGATCGTCGCGCAGGACGTGGGTCTCAATTACGGACGCACCATGACATTCTGGGCGGAGAACGGCGCAGTTGAGATAAGCTCTACGGTAATGGGCAAGAAGATGATATGATCCTGCACGGGGGAACCTCATGGAAGAAGATCTGAAGAAGCTTGACGACCTGTTTGACAGCATTCTTGACGAGATAATCCACCCCGAAAACGCGGGGCTTCACAAGAACCCGTTCATCGAGCAAAAGAACAACAGGATAGCCGAGCTTTCCGAGGCTGTCACAGTTATCATGGTGAACATCTCCGACGACAGTATGTCGGCGTATGCCACGGTCATGGCGCGGGGAAGCAACCATAAGCCCTTCAAGGCTGATGACATACTCCGTGTCGCGTCCTCCAACGGCGTGTTCTATGGGATAGACGAGAATGTTGTCAGAGATATGGCGGAAAAGCAGACCATAAATACCGAAGTCCTTATCGCTACAGGCACCAAGCCTGTTGACGGCACCGACGGACGGCTTTCCATGAAGTACGATATAAGCGACGGTGAGGAGATATCGGGTATTCAGGCGGGCGATGAGATATGCCACGCGATCAATCCCCATGCCGGACGCGACGGAAAGGACGTTCGCGGAAGAGTGCTCCCCGCGGCTCAGGGAAACCCTGTTGACATAAAGATCGGTGAGGGAATAGTCAAGCGCGGAAACCGCTATTATTCGGAGTATTCGGGTACGCTCGTCTGTCGCGGCGGGGTATATAGCATCGTCGATGAAATGGTGCTCAATAAGAACATCGACCAGTCGTCGGGTATCATAGGCTACGGCGGCACCATAGTAATAAACGGCAATGTGACGGGCAAGGCTGTCATCAAGGCGGGAAGAAGCGTTATCGTCCATGGAATTGTGAGCAGCGCGGTCATCGAGGCGGAGCGTGATATCCGCGTTGAGGGCAGAGTGAACGACGCGTCGCTGTCCGCGGCGGGCGGGAGCATATACGGCACGGAATTTGTGGAAAGCACGCTTGTGGCAGGTGAGGGTATCACTGCAAGCGAGTTAGATTTCTGCACGGTGAAGTGCGTTACCGGCATCGAGTGCATGAGCGGCTACGGCAGGATAGTCGGCGGCGAGGTCTATTGCGCAGGTAATGTGAACTGCATAACCGTCGGCAACCGTGAGCATACCGAGACACATATGATCCTCGGTGACTGCACCGAGTTCAACATGGAGATCTCTCAGCTTGAAAGCCACGCGGCGCGCCTCGACAGCGAGATAATAAGAATAACCGATCAGGTCAACGAGATACGCGAGCGTGAAAAGCAGGGTACCGCAACGCTTGACGACAAGAGTTTCCTTGACGCGGCGCTTCGCATCCGTACCCAGAAGTCGGGGGAAAAAGCGCCTATCTCCGAGCGCATAAAGCGGCTGAACGAAATAATCGCTTTATCGTCAAAGGCGACGCTTAAAACAAAATCCATGATTTACGGCGGTGCTTTTCTTAAGATAGGCGGGTTCTCGCAGGTGCTCAATTCCGACCGCGCACACGCGACAGCGTATTCAAACGGCAGGGCTGTCGTTGTTACATAAAATATACTGCTCCTTTCCGTAGACTCAGAGAGCTTGCGGAAAGGGGTTTTTATTTTGTGCTAAAGTTTTGGGAAAACGGGACGATATAATAGATAGAATACATCATCAGACAGGAGGCTGATATTTATGTTCAATGTGAATGGAGTCGGAAAGCCCGGCTGCGGCGCGTCGGTCGGAAATGCCGTCAGAACCGCGGACAAGCGTGCCGAAAAGGACGAGAAGAAAAAGCCGAAGAATACCGACAGAGCGGATTTTTCGCCCTTTGCGGAGAAGCTCGTCGGCAAACAGGGCGGCATGAAGGTCGGCGCGGCGTCGGAAAAGACCGGCGGGCTAAGCCAAAAGGCGCAGGACTACCTTGAAAAGCTGAAGAAGAAATACGGCAGCATGGATTTCATCATCGCGGACTATTCAACCGATGACGAAGCGGATAAGCTGCTGTCGAAGGGCAAGGGCGAGTATAACGTGCTGATAACGCCGGATCTGCTGGAGAAAATGGCGGACGACGAGGATACAGCCGCGGAGTACGAGGCTCTTATCGACAAGAGCGTCGAGAGCATCGACAGCGTTCGCGACGGGCTCGGTGAGGACGCGGACATGGTAGAGCGCTACGGCGTGACAGTCGGAGCGGACGGACAGCTCTCCATACGTGCGCTGCTTGCGGGCGACCTTACCAACAAGGACGGCGGCAAGTCGGTGACGGCATCGACAGTCGATGAAATGCTCTCGCAGCTTAAAGAGACAAAGGAAGCGCAGGCTGAAAAGCTTGCAAAGCTGCGTGAGGAGCGCGCCAAGGCAGCCGAGGAGGAAGAAGACGATACCGATGATACAGACACAGTGGTCAAGCGTATCAACGATGACCGCAGGGAGGCTTCTCTCAGAATGAACGCGGTCATGAGCAAAAATCAGAAGACCGAGCTTGAGGAGCTTCTGAAAGGGCTTGACGGCGAGGTTTCAAACAAGGAAAGCGGACATCATTCTCACTTCACCGCCAAAGCCTGATAGATCGGCAGCCATAAACAGTTAAGACAAGATATACAAAATAATTCGGGTCAGCTATTGCAAAATGCACAAAGCCGTGGTATAATATAAAGGATTAAACTGATATTGGACGATACTACGGAGAATGACGAATGTATAAATGGGTAATAAATGAGCCGGATAAGAATATCTCAGACAGACTCGCAAGGGACGCGCAGATACCGCCGTTCATTGCGAGACTGCTTGTTTCAAGAGGAATAACCACCCGTGAGAGTGCGGATATATTTTTCAACAGCACCGAGTTTTCCGACCCCTTTGATATCAAGGACATGGACAAGGCGGTGAACACCATAAATGAAGCGATCGACAGCGGAAGCCGCATCACCGTGTACGGCGACTATGACGCGGACGGCATAACCTCCACATATATGCTGTTCAGCTACCTTGAAGCACTCGGCGCGGAGGTGTCGTGGTATATCCCGACCCGAGACGAGGGCTACGGGCTCAATAATCCTGCAATAGACCTGCTCAAGAAACAGGGTACACAGCTGATAATCACCGTGGACAACGGGATATCCGCTGTCGATGAGGCACGTTACATAAAAGAGCAGGGTATGAGGCTCGTTATCACCGATCACCACCAGGTGCCGGATACGCTCCCCGAAGCCGAAGCGGTGGTGAACCCCCACAGGCGCGATGATATCTCGGTATGCAAGGACCTTGCGGGCTGCGGAGTGGTGCTCAAGCTGATAATGGCAATGGAAGGCGACAGTGATACCGTACTCACCCAGTTCGGTGACATCGCGGCAGTAGGCACGGTGGGCGACCTTGTGAAGCTTGAGGGCGAGAACCGTATAATAGTGCGCGAGGGGCTGCGGCTTATGGAAAACACCGAAAACATGGGGCTGAACCGGCTTCTTTCGCTCTGCGGCATAGGGCAGGGGGAACCGATAAAGTCTATGGATTTGAGCTTTTCGGTATGTCCGCGGATAAACGCGGCAGGGCGGTGCGCTTCACCGAGCGCGGCAATGGAGATGCTCCTTGCCCCGTCCATGAGCGCCGCGTCTGCAAAGGCGGCCGAGCTTTCCGAGCTCAACGATACCCGCAAGGAGCTTGAAGCCGGGATAGTGAAGAACGCCGAGGAGCAGATACGCAGTGACCCGTCGCTGCTTTCCCACAAGGTGCTCGTGCTGTGCGGTGAATGGCCCCACGGTATAATCGGCATAGCAAGTTCAAGGCTCGTCCACAAGTATGGCAAGCCGAACATCATAATCACAAGGGAGGGCGAGACCTCCCGCGGGAGTATGCGAAGCACGGATGACCTCAATGTGAGCGAAATGCTCAAAGCCTGCTCCGACAAGCTTGTGCGTTTCGGCGGGCATATCAAGGCGGCGGGCTTCACGGTGGAAACGAGCCGTATCCCGGAGTTCATTGAAGCGGTGTACGAATACACCGACAAAAACATAAAGGGCGTGTGCAGCGAGACACTTACCGCGGATATGGAGATATTTCCCGATGAGCTTACCCTCGGCAATGTGGATCTTATCGACAATCTCCAGCCCTTCGGTGAGGGCAATCAGAGCCCGCTTTTCTGTATGCGCGACTGTGTGATACGGTCAAGAAGACCGCTCAAGGACGGCAGGTACACAGGTATCGACGTTGAGTTCGGAGGCAGGGAGTATCGGCTTCTGAATTACAGCTACACATTTGACACATTCCCGTTCAGCGACGGCGACAGGGTAGATGTCATCACAAGGCTTGAACCGAATGAATACAACGGACGGCGCAGCATAAGCTTCCGTGTTTCGGACATGAGGTATTCGGATTTTTCGCAGGACAGGTATTTCGCCGCGCTTTCGGCATACGATGATTACCGCTGCGGACGGGTGGAGAAGCGGCTGCTGTGCCGCATGGAGCCCGAAATGTCGGAGTTCAGAGCCGTATATGACGCGTTCCGCGGCTCGGACACCATTACAAAGGCGGAGATGAAGGCTTTCAGAAGCGGGATAAACGCCTGTAAGTTCCGCGTGATAGTTGACATTTTCAAGGAGTTCGGTCTGGTGGAAACCGACGAAACAGAGGATAAAGCGCGGCTGCTCCCTGTGAGCGGAAAGGTCGATCTTAAAAGCTCACGGGTCATCGCACGGCTGAGAAGTGCGGCAAAATAACAAGACTGCATAAAAAACACGGGAAAAGTATTGCATTTTTTCCGGAAGTGTGATATACTGATATAAATACTGAAACGGAGGATATGAAAATGAAGCATATCAAGACAGTGAACAAGGCAAACTTAAAGGAAACGGCTGCAAAGGGCGGCTGCGGCAAGTGCCAGACATCGTGCCAGTCCGCTTGCAAGACCTCCTGCACTGTGGCTAACCAGCAGTGCGAGGCTAACAAGTAAGTTCTGAGAGTATGCATGGCTTCGGGGCGGCAGAAATGCTGCCCCTTTTGTCGGTATAAGGAAAAAACGGGAGATAAGCTATATGTTGGTGCATAGATTTAAAAAGGGCGGGGACTATATCGTCCTCGATGTCAACAGCGGCGGAGTCCATGTGGTTGACGAGCTTGTATATGAAATGATCGGGCTGCTTGAGCCGCCCCTCACCGAGGAGATGCCGGAGCGGCTCCTGTCGGAGCTTTCACGGTTCCCCGAGACGGATATCCGCGAGTGCTATGACGAGGTTTATTCGCTGTACAAGGACAAGCTGCTGTTCAGCGAGGACGAGTACCGCAAATACGCGGACGTACTCACACAGGCGCCTGTAAAGGCGATGTGCCTGCACGTTTCGCATGACTGTAACCTGCGGTGCAGGTATTGTTTCGCCTCCACCGGGGATTTCGGCACGGGAAGAAAGATAATGACCCCCGAGGTCGGCAGAAAGGCGATAGACTTCCTTATCGAGAAGTCCGCGGGCAGGCAGAACCTTGAGGTGGATTTCTTCGGCGGCGAGCCGCTCATGGCTTGGGAGACCGTCAAGGCTACGGTAGATTACGCCCGAAGCATCGAAAAGCAGCACGGCAAGAACTTTCGGTTCACCGTGACTACCAACGGTATGCTGCTTGACGACGAAAAGATCGAGTACATAAACCGCGAGATGTCAAACTGCGTGCTGTCGCTTGACGGACGCAAAGATGTCAATGACCGTACCCGTCCGACACCCAACGGCAAGGGCTGCTATGACATCATCGTCCCGAAGTACAAAAAGCTCGTGGAGGGCAGAGTGAACGAGGGGCGCACCGACTACTACGTGCGCGGCACGTTCACGAAGTATAACCTCGATTTCGCGGAGGACGTGCTGCACATAGCGTCACTTGGGTTCGACCAGCTTTCCGTGGAGCCGGTATCCGCGCCGCCCGAGGCTGACTACGCCATAAGCGAGCAGGATTTCCCCGAGATATTCGCCCAGTACGACAAGATATACGACGTAATGGCGGAGGGGGTAGAAAAGACGGGCAGAAAGCCCTTCAACTTCTTCCACTTCATGATAGATTTAGACCAGGGACCCTGCGCGGTGAAGCGTCTGAGGGGCTGCGGCTGCGGCAACGAGTATGTGGCGGTCACGCCGGACGGTGAGATATACCCCTGTCACCAGTTCGTGGGCATGAAGGAATGGCTCATGGGAAGCGTCATCTCCAACGAGATAGACACCGATAAGCAGAAATACTTCGCAAAGACGCATATCTACAATAAGGAAGGCTGTGCGGACTGTTGGGCGAGGTTCTACTGCTCGGGCGGCTGCAACGCCAACGCGTACATCTACGAGCACAGCATGGAGGTGCCGTATAAGATACAGTGCGAGCTCACCAAAAAGCGCGTGGAGTGCGGAATAGCGCTGAGCGTAAAGCTCAAAGAGGCGAAAGAGCAGGGCTCATAAGCCTTTCACACTTGTTTCTTTTCTGTCACGTTCTTTCACATTCAATATCGTTTTCTTTTTCACAAAAACTCCCGAATGTTAAAATAACGGTCACGCGGTTTTCACATTGAGGGGTTAGAATAATAACATCAGCAAGGGGAAAAATAAAGTACCCGCAGGATAAGATGATACCAGAATATACATATATCCGCAGAGCGGAGAGAGAAAGGATGTTGCTTTATGGAACAGAATCAGAACAACGGCTATAACAACGGCTATAATTACGGTTACAACGGTTATACAGGCTATGGTCAGCCCGCACCCGAAATTGTGAACGCCGCACCCAAGAAAAAGAAGGGCAGGTTCGCCAAGGCTGCGGCTATCGCGGCGGCAGTCGCGGTGGTCGGCGGAAGTGCAGGTTTCGGCGGCGCGATGCTCGCGTCGAAGATAGGCACGGCTGCTCCTGCGGGCGGCACTCCTGAAAGCGACGGCGGAAGAGTGGTCGCGTCTTACAGCATGGACGATGAGGACACGAGTACATCACAGACCGAAGAGAACGTTTCCTCCGCTATCGCGGCTATCAACAGCGATACCTCCGCGGCAGCGGAAAAGGTTTACCCCACAAGCGTCAAGGCAACGGGCAAGAACGGTGAATATACCGCGTCCGAGCTTTATGAGGCGGTAAACGACACTATCGTGCTGCTGAAAGTGTATAAGAAATCCAACAGCAGCGATTTCAGCTACTATGATTATTATTTCGGCTACGGCGACAGAGGCAGCAATAAGCAGGAAGACTCAGAGCCCCAGCTCGTCGGTTTCGGCAGCGGCATCGTATTCACAGAGGACGGCTATGTGCTCACAAACGCGCATATCGCGGACGAGGCGGACAAGATAGTCGCTGTGGTGAATGATTATACAGACCCCGAGGTCACTTATGAGTATGACGCCGAGATAATCGGCTCTGATACCTCCACCGACATCGCGGTGCTTAAGCTCGACCGCAGCGAGAAGTTCATAGCCGCAAAGCTCGGCAACAGCGATTCGCTGAAGGTGGGTCAGGAGGTCTGCGCAATAGGCAACCCCGGTATCACCGAGAAGATAATGTTTGACCACACCATGACCAAGGGTATAGTATCCGGACTCGATGTTGAGTGCCTTGCGGACAACGGTTACAGCATAAGCCTTATACAGACCGATGCCCCGATAAACAGCGGCAACTCCGGCGGCGGACTGTTCGATATGTACGGCAACGTGGTAGGCGTGGTAAACTCCAAGATAATCGCGACAACGTATGAGGGTATCGGTTTTGCGCTCACTATCAACGAAGCTAAGCCTATCATGGAAGACCTGCTCAGCTACGGATATGTAAAGAGCCGTCCTGTACTCGGCATTACCACAGTCGAGCTGAATGAATACCGCGCAGAGCTATACGGAGCGAAGCTCTCACAGGGACTTCTCGTTTCCACGATAAACGAGGATGCGCCCGTTGCCAAGAGCGGACTTCGCATAGCCGACATCATCACCAAGATAAACGGCAAGAACGTAAGCACGGTAAGTGACGTACAGACTATCATAAGCAAGTTCAAGGCAGGCGACAAGATAACCGCCACAGTAGCCCGTGAGAACAGCTCCGGCGGCATGGACAGCGTCGAGATAGACATCGTCCTCACGGAAAAAGGCAGAGATTGATATTCCACAGTAATAAAACAGCAGACCCGTAAGTGCGGGTCTGCTGAATTTTTATCTTTGCGTAAATCAGAAGCGGCAAGCGTCAGCCTTCCTTTGTATAGAAAGCTGAGCCGACCTTGCGCGCACCTTCTCCGAAGGGAGAATTTGTGGGCGCTGCCATTATCGGGTATTTGGTGAGGAAGAGCTTTGCGGACTCGCATACCGAGTCGCCTATTGTGCGGCTGCGCTCGCTGTCGGCGTCGATGTCGAGAGTGAACAGGTAGTATTCCTGGTCGCCCTGTTTGAGCATACAGAAGTAAGCCTCGCGCACCTCGGGTATCTTCGCGAGCTTCTTGCGGAAGGCTCCGTAAACCGCGTCGGGGATATTCTGCGGCTTGCCGAAGAGGAGCTTGACGGTATCGGCGGCACCTGACTCGCGGCGCTGCTTTTCTCTCTCCGCTACCTGTTTCATTGCTTCAAGGAGATTTGAGATAGCGTCCTGTGAGAAGATTATGTTCTGACCCATAGGATTGATGACGAAACCGCTGATGACATCGGCTCTCTGCTGTGCGAGCTGGGCTATCTGCGGGAACACCACGATGATAGTGTTCACCTTGGGGCTCTTGCTCCAGAGCATGAACTGTCTTATGTCCGTGAACACGGCGAAATACTGCTCGCCCTTGGCGTTCTGTATCAGCTTGAAGTTGAACTTTGCGTCCTTCGGTATAGCGACCTTTCCGCTGCCCTTCAGGACGTTGCCGTCCGCGTCGATGACCTCAACGGGAGCGAAGAACTTCGCGCCGATGACGTTCTCGATAAGAGCGGTCTGAGTTTCCTTGTTCTCGTTGTCCTTGAGAGCCTCCATTGCCGCTACGAGCTTTTCGTTGCCGAGGTCTGGGAACACCTCTTCGGGCTTGGGCGGGTTTATTTCGGGAGCTATGGGAGCTGTGGTCTCGTCATTATTATCATCGGATGTCGGGAATTTTATATGATTATCAGCCATTTTAACGTTCCTTTCAATATAGTTTGTACTATTATAACATATTTCGTCCGATATTTCAATAGTTTTTCCCGATTTTGAGGAAGATTATTTCTTGACATTATCCGACACGAGTGCTATAATTTTATAACTGACAGCAAGCAGTGAATGATATGTATTACTCCCGGAGGGATATATGGAAGACATAGAAAAAAAAGACAACCCGCTCGGCACCGAGCCGGTGGGAGCGCTCATGGCAAAGTTCGCCGTACCGAGCATAATCGCAATGCTCGTCGGAGCGCTGTATAACATAGTTGACCAGCTTTTTATCGGACAGGCGGTAGGCACGAACGGCAACGCGGCTACGAATATCGCGTTCCCGCTTTCCACCATGTGCATTTCGCTTGCCCTGATGTTCGGCGTGGGCGGCGCGAGCTGCTATAATCTCGCACTCGGCGCGGGAGACAGGAAAAAGGCTCCGTATTTCATCGGAAACTCATTTGTGATGCTGATAGCGAGCGGCGCTTTGCTGTGCGTTATCTCAGAGTTGTTTCTTGACCCGATGCTGATATTGTTCGGCGCGCCTGCCGAGGTCATGCCTTACGCGCAGGAGTACGTGAGGATAACCGCGATAGGCTTCCCGTGCCTTATACTCACTACCGGCGGCGGACACCTCATGCGAGCGGACGGGAGCCCGGGAATGACCATGTTCTGCAGCATAATCGGTGCGGTGATAAACACCGTTCTTGACGCACTGTTCGTGTTCGGCTTTGAGTGGGGAATGACGGGTGCCGCGGCAGCCACCGTTATCGGGCAGGTCATATCCGCGGGGATTGTCGTGTGGTATGTGCTCTTCCGTTTCAGGAGCAGCAGGCTCAGCCGTGAGCATTTCCTGCCGGACCTGCCGTCAATAGGGCGGATAGCTTCGATAGGGCTCGCGTCGTTCTTCAATCAGATATCCATAATGGTCGTTCAGGTCGTTATAAACAATCTTCTGAAGCACTACGGCGGGCTGTCGAAATACGGCGAGGCGATACCGCTTGCTGCGTCGGGCATCGTGATGAAGGTGAACCAGATAGTCTTTTCCTTTGCCATAGGGCTCGGACAGGGAAGTCAGCCGATAGAGAGCTACAACTACGGCGCAAGGCAGTATAAGCGGGTACGCAAGGCATTCACCCTTGCCGCTGTCACGAGTGCGGCGATAGCGGTGGTGGCATTCATGTTCTTCCAGACCATGCCGCGGCAGATATTGGCGCTGTTCGGAACGGGAAGCGAGGAATACTTCGAGTTCGGAGAAAGTTTCTTCCGCATATTCCTTTTCTGCGTACCGCTCGTGAGCCTCCAGCCTGTGACATCGACATTTTTCACCTCGATAGGCAAGCCTGTGAAGGGTATAATCCTGTCGATATCAAGGCAATTGCTGCTGTTCCTGCCGTTTGCCGCGATACTGCCGCTGTTTTTCGGCATTGACGGCATAGTGTATGCGGGACCTGTGAGCGATGTTATGTCAACGCTGATAACGGTGATAATGTGGATATCGGAGTTCTCGCTCATGCATAAGCAGGAAGCCGCATTCGCCGCGGAGGGTAAAAATCTCGCATAAGCATAATAAACGTTGACAAAACGGAAAAAGTATAGTATAATATATCAGAATAACCGGATAATTCCAAAGGAGATAAGCAAATGGGGCTTTTCAGCAAGCTTTTCGGGTCATACTCTGAAAAGGAACTAAAAAGGATAGAGGGAACAAAGCAGGCGGTGCTTGACCGCGAGCCTATGTATCAGGCTATGACGGACAAGGAGCTCAAAAACCAGACTAACGTGCTCAAGGGCAGGCTCGCGAACGGCGAGACGCTCGACGACATACTTCCTGACGCTTTCGCGGTGCTCAGAGAAGCAATGTACCGCGTTATCGGCATAAAGCCGTACCCTGTGCAGATAATCGGCGGTATCGTGCTCCACCAGGGCCGTATCGCGGAGATGAAGACCGGTGAGGGCAAGACGTATGTAGCGTCGCTACCGTCATACCTCAACGCGCTCACAGGCAAGGGCGTGCACGTTGTCACGGTCAACGACTACCTTGCAAAGCGTGACTCCGACCTTATCGGACGAGTTCACCGCTTTTTAGGTCTTACCGTCGGTCTTATCGTGCATGACAAGTCCAACGAGGAGCGCCGCGAAGCCTATGCCTGCGACATAACCTACGGCACCAACAACGAATACGGATTCGACTATCTGCGTGACAATATGTGCATACGCAAGGAAGACAAGGTAATGCGCGAGATGAACTTCGCGATAGTCGATGAGGTCGATTCAATACTGATAGATGAAGCGAGAACGCCGCTTATCATCTCGGGACGCGGTGACAAGCCCACCGACCTGTATGAGCGCGCGGACAAGCTCGCACGCACCATGACCTCCTACAAGGTTGTCGAGGTGGATTCCAAGGAGGAGCAGGACGACCTCACCGCCGACTACATCATCGATGAGAAGGCGAAGACTGCCACACTTCTGCCCAACGGCGTCAAGAAAGCCGAAAAATTCTTTGGCATAGACAACCTTATGGATCCCGACAACCTCACCATACTCCACCATGTAAACCAGGCGATAAAGGCTCACGGCTGTATGCACCGTGACATCGAGTATGTCGTGAAGGACGGCGAGATCGTCATAGTTGACGAGTTCACGGGACGACTTATGTTCGGACGCCGTTTCAATGAGGGTCTCCACCAGGCGATAGAAGCCAAAGAGGGCGTTAAGGTAAAGCACGAGAGCAAGACGCTCGCTACTATCACGTTCCAGAACTTCTTCCGTCTGTACAGCAAGCTGTCCGGTATGACAGGTACGGCTATGACCGAGGAAGCGGAGTTCAGAGGCATATATAACCTTGACGTTATTGAGATACCCACCAACAAGCCCGTTATCCGTAAGGACAGACAGGATCAGGTGTATAAGAACGAGCACGGCAAGTTCACCGCCGCTATTGAGCAGATAAAAGCGTGCCATGAAAAGGGTCAGCCTGTCCTTGTCGGCACGATATCCATAGAGAAATCCGAGCTTCTTTCGAAGATGCTCAAAAAGACAGGCATCAAGCATGAGGTGCTCAACGCGAAGAACCACGAGCGTGAAGCCGAGATAGTAGCGCAGGCAGGCAAGAAGGGCGCCGTGACCATAGCTACGAACATGGCGGGACGCGGTACCGATATAATGCTGGGCGGTAATGCCGAATACCTCGCGAAAGCGGAGATGCGCAGACATGACGTTCCCGAGGAGCTGATAAACGAAGCTACCGGCTTTGCGGAGACAGATGACGAGGAGATACTCGCTGCGAGAAAGCAGTATATGGAGCTCAACGAGAAGTACAAGAAGCAGATAGCTCCCGAAGCGGAGGAAGTCCGCAAGGCAGGCGGTCTGTTCATTCTCGGTACCGAGCGCCATGAGTCGAGACGTATAGATAACCAGCTCCGCGGCCGTGCGGGACGACAGGGCGACCCAGGTGAGAGCTGTTTCTTCGTTTCCCTTGAGGACGACCTTATGAGACTCTTCGGCGGCGACAGAGTACAGGCGGTAATGGAAACACTCAAGATAGACGAGGATGTCCCGATCGAGAACTCCATACTCACCAAGACCATAGAGTCCTCCCAGCGCAAGATAGAGGGCAGGAACTATGCTATAAGAAAGAGCGTCCTCGACTTCGACGATGTTATGTCTCAGCAGAGAGCTACCATATACTCCCAGCGTTCAAAGGTGCTTGACGGCGAGGATATAAGCGAGAGCATACGTTCGATGATCACCGAGAGCATAAAGGACAATGTCGATATGTTCTGCCAGGGCGATATAGCGGACAACTGGAACCTCACCGCGCTCAGAGAGCATTACGCGGGCGTTCTCACGACTCCCGACGACCTTGTATATACGAGCGAGGAGCTCAACGACGTGAAGAGATCCGATATAACCGAGATGCTCACCGAGCGTGCCGAGGCTATCTATGCCGCCAAGGAAGCGGAGTACGGCTCCGAGGTCATGCGTGAGATAGAGCGTGTGGTACTGCTGAGAAATGTTGACCAGAAGTGGATGGATCACATCGACGCAATGGACGAGCTCAAGCGCGGTATCTACCTGCGTTCAATGGGACAGAGGGATCCTGTCGTTGAGTACCGTTTCGAGGGCTTCGCGATGTTTGACGAGATGATAGCGTCTATCCGCGAGGACACCGCGCGCGCAATACTCACGGTGCGTCTGCGCGATAACCGCCAGGCTCCGCAGAGAGTGCAGGTAATGCGTCCCGCGATGCCGCAGGGAACTGTAAGAAAAGCTCCCAAAAATGACAAGTAAGGAATTTTACACCGCTATCCTTTTCCCGTTTCATCGGGGAAAGGATAACGTTTTTCACGGAAAGGAAAATGACCTATGGGAATAGTAAGCGAAGTCAGAAAAGAGCTCACAGAGCACATCATACCGTTCTGGAACAAGCTCCGCGACGATAAGAACGGCGGATTTTACGGGTTCATGGATTATGAGCTGAACCTTGACAAAAACGCGGAAAAGGGAGTTATCCTTCATTCGCGCATACTGTGGTTCTATTCAAACTGTTATCTTGTGCTTGGCGACCCGGACTGTCTTGACAACGCGCGCCACTGCTTTGAGTTCATGCGCAGATACTGTGTTGACCCTGTGAACGGCGGAGTTTACTGGCTGATGAACGCTGACGGCAGCGTGAGCGACAGCATGAAGCACACTTACTGTCAGGCGTTCTTTATCTACGCCCTTGCGAGCTATTATGACGCTTCCAAGGACGACAGCGCGCTGAAGCTGGCGCTGGAGGTGTTTGAGACGGTGGAGAAGCGCTGCACCGATGATGTGGCATATCTTGAAGCCATGTCCGCGGACTGGAAGCTTATCCCCAACGATGCGCTTTCCGAGAACGGGCTTATGGCGGACAAGACCATGAACACCACGCTCCACCTGCTGGAAGCGTACACCGAGCTGTACCGCGTGAGCAGCGACGAGAGGGTGCTTAACCGTCTGAAATTCCAGATAAACATTTTCCTCGACAAGATATATTATAAGCCCGAGAGCCGTCTGCTGGTATTCTTTGACCGCGAGCTCAACGTGATAGGAGATATCCATTCCTACGGTCATGACATCGAAGCCACATGGCTTATAGACCGTGCCTGCGAGGTCATAGGCGACGAAGCGCTGACAGCGCGGGTGCGCGAGATGAACGAGGCGGTAGTGCGCAACATCGCGGATATAGCATTTGAGAACGGTGCGCTTAACAATGAACGCGAGAACGACAAGATAAGTAAGATGCACATCTGGTGGGTGCAGGCTGAGGGTGTTGTAGGCTTCACGAACGCTTATCAGAAGTATGGCGACAAGCGTTATCTCGACATTGCGGGAGCGCTCTGGGAGAACATCAAGTCCGAGATCATCGACAAGCGCGAGGGCGGCGAGTGGTATTCCCAGATACTCGAAAACGGCTTGCCCGACAGCGCGAAGCCCACGGTTGACCCGTGGAAATGTCCGTATCACAACGGGCGTATGTGCCTTGAGATAATGAAACGAAGCTGAAAACGGGTAAAATTGTAAGGACCCTCGCCGCGATTGCGGCGGGGGTCCCGTCTATATGTATAAAAATTTTTTCGGGGTGAATGAAATTCCCACCGTGTCGTCCCTGACACGTTTCGGAAACTTCTGTGTGCTTCCATGCCGTACATCCCTGCTGCGCTCCTGCCGCTTCCTTGCTTTATACGTCCCTGTAATGTGCTCCGCGTTCCCTGCGTTCCTTGATTTTATATTATATCGGCAGAATTCCGCCGTACTTTAGCTTTCGGAGAAGTTTCTGCCAATTGTACAAATCGGCGGTCACATTTTTGGTATTTTTGCAGAATCGGGACAGCATATTGCCGTAAGTCTGTCACCGTGACGGATAGTTCCGGCAAAAAAATACCGCCGGTGCGATACCGGCGGCAGCTTTTTTCAGCTATGTAATTATTCAGCCTTGGGAGCTCCAACGGGACAGGCATCAGCGCAAGCACCGCAGTCGATGCACTTGGAAGCGTCGATCTCGTATGCGGAATCTCCGGAAGAGATAGCCTCAACGGGGCAGCCGTCTGCGCAAGCGCCGCAGGAAATGCACTCTTCAGCATTGATTTTGTAAGCCATAGTATTGTTCCTCCTGATATCAAGTAGTATGGCAGCAGTATATACCGCCGCTGATTGAATTATAGCATATCCGGGAGAAAAAATCAAGCTGTTTTCCGCATTACAAGCGGTTTGCGACGGCTAACTTTTTACGGGAGTTTTTTTCGGCAGCTATTGAATTTTGTCGGGAAATAGATTATAATAATAATAGACAAGCGACCACGGCGAAAGGCGGAATAATGACAAAAGCGACAAAACGCATAGCGGCACTGGCTGCTGCGGCAGTAATTGCACTCGGCGGCTGCACAGACATATCACAGGGCGACGGCAGCTTTGTACACTCTGTTACGGGGGAACCGCAGCCGGAGAACAGTTCCGACGTATCGGACGGAGTATTGCTGATAGGTCCCGACGATACCACCTCCGCACCTGCTGTGACTGCTCCTGTGCGCAAGCAGCCCGACCTTGACGCATTCCATGAAAAGCTGGAGAAGATACGCACCGATAACGCCGTTTACGGTATGGGAGTGGTGCTTTTCCGAGACGGCGACATCGTCTATTCCGACAGCCTCGGCTACGCGGATATCGACAGCGAGACTCCCTGCACGAAGAACACGCATTTCCGCGCGGCGAGCGTGTCAAAGCTTATCTCCACCATACTTGTGATGAAGCTCTGCGACGAGGGGCTGATAACCATAGACAGCGTACTCGACAGCGCGACGGGCGTGCCGTTTTCACAGTACGAAAGCTCTCCCGTGAAGCTTAAGCACCTGCTGACCCACACCGCCGGGATAACCGACACGTATGTGTATGAGCTTGGAATGTCGAAACGGTACTCTGTGGATTACATACTTGAGACCGCACATACGGGCGTGATACCCGGGGAGTTCTACAACTACACGAATTTTGGCGCGGGCACAATGGGCGCGGTCATCGAGCATATAACGGGAATGTTCTTCCACGATTACGCGGCACAGGCACTGTTTGAACCGCTTGAAATGGACGCGGGATATATCATCGACTATATCGACGACAAGGAAAGCTGTGCCGTGATATACGATCATGACGGGGAAGTGTTCCACGTAAGCAATTGGGGGCGCACACGCGAGTATTATGAATCCTTCGGGATAGGGAACTCCTATCTCCAGGCACAGTGCGAGCTGCTTATAACGCCTGTTGACCTTGCTCGGCTCGGCACGGCTCTCGCGGGGGACGGCACGGTGAAGGAGTGCGGCGGCAAGCGCATAATAAGCGAGGATTCGCTTGAAAAGATGCACGATGTGTACATAGAAACGGAAAAGTTCGGCATGGGGCTCAACGTCCGCAGATATGACGGGAACCTCGTGAGCGGCAGAGTGATGTACGGGCATCCTGGCAACGCGCTGGGCTCGATAACGGGGATTTTCTATGACCGCGCCGACCATACAGGCGTAGTTATAATGACCAACCGCAGCGGGCTGTATATGGACGAGAAGTCGGGGCTGTACCGCACCGACGCGGCTGTCGTACACGCAGCGTATGAAGACTTTTTCTGATAAGAACTAATGGGAACCTCTAAAAACCCATTTGAGAGAAAAAGAACTGCTTGCACCAACTGCTTCGTCAAGTCTCCCGGAGCCTATCCTTGCATTTGGCGCAATCATCTCATTTTCTCTATTCAAAGCGGTTTTTAGAGGTACCCTAACGGCAGCCGAACGTCACACGGCTGCTGTTTTTTCGTTCAGACGTTGACTTTACGGCTGAAATCTGCTATAATTTATAGCGGTTTTATTTTTGAGCAGGGAGTGTATCATAATTGCAGGAAACGAAGAAAAAAAAGCTGATGCCGTTTATAGCGCTGCACGTTTTGGTTTTTTTGTATTCTCTCGGCGGTATATGTTCAAAGACCGCCGCGTCGAAGGAGTTTTTGTCCTTTGAGTGGATATTGCTTTACGGGGGATTGCTGTTTATACTTGCGATATATGCCGTGGCGTGGCAGCAGATAATCAAGTGGATGCCGCTTAACACGGCGTACACGGGCAAATCCGTGGGGGTAATATGGACAATGATGTGGGGAGTGCTGATATTCCACGAGCAGCTTACGGTCTATAATATCATCAGCGCGGCGCTCATAATCGCGGGAGTGGTTCTTATGACCACATCGGGCGAAAAAAAGACCGAAGGAGATGAAGAAAGTGAATGAGCTTGTTCTCTATTCGGGACTTATGGTGCTGGCGGCTTTCATTTCTTCTGTCTCACAGATAATGCTGAAAAAAAGCTCGCAGAAGACGTACCCCTCACGCATACGGGAGTATCTGAACCCGCTGGTCATCATAGCTTACGGAATGTTCTTCGGCTGTACGCTGCTGTCCATGTACGGGCTGAAGGTAGTACCGCTGCTGTTCTCGCCGATACTTGAGTCCACGGGATACATCTTCGTGGCAGTGTTCAGCTATATCGTCTTCAAAGAGAAGCTCACGAAGCGTCAGCTCATAGGAATGGGGCTGATACTTACAGGAATAGCTGTCGGCGCACTTTCAAACTGAGCCGCTGCAAGAACAATCCCCCGTCCGTACTGTGGGTTCGGACGGGGGATCTTATGGGTACCTCTAAAAACCGCTTTGAAAAGAGAAAATGTGTCAGCCGCGTTGAAGACGAGGAAAGGCTCTGAAGGCTTGCTGACGCAAGGCGAGGAGACTTGACAAAGTATTCGGCGGGGCTGGCGCGTTTTCTCTCAAATGGGTTTTTAGAGGTTCCCTTATATTATCAGACAAAATCCGCAAGGAACGGGTTATATCTGCGCTCGGCATCGAGAGTGGTGCTCTCGCCGTGTCCGGGATAGATGATATAATTGCCGTCAAGGGCTTTGAGCCTGTCAAGTGAGCGGTAAAGCGTCTGCGTGTCGCCTGAGAACCCGTCGCTCCTGCCGATGCTGTCCTTGAAGAGCGTATCTCCGCTGAACATGATGTTCTGACCGTTTTCGTCCCTGCAGAGTATGCATACGCTGCCCGCGGTGTGACCGGGAGTTTCTATGACGGTGAACGTCACATCTCCCTGCGTCACCGTTGCTGTACCTGTCTCGTCGAATTCATAGTATTCGTCCGGCACGCACTCGTTATAGGCGAGCTTCGGCGCGAAGAACGCGAGTGACTTCATTTCGCTGCCGCTTCCGTGCATCATCTCGTCGTCTTTGCGGCTGACTATTATCGGCGGCTCGGGATCGTATGCCTTTTTCAGCTCCTCGGCGGCACCCGTGTGGTCGAAATGTCCGTGGGTGAGCAGTATCTTCTTTATGGTAAGTCCTGCCTGCGCCGCCTTTTCGGGTATATCCTTGAGCAGTACCCTTTCCGACTGTGCGGCGGGGTCTATGCATACGGCTTCATTCTCTCCCGTCTGCACGATATAGCAGTTGGTATCTAAAGGCCCGAGCGTGATAGGTATTATAAGCATATTTTTTCTCCTTTTATCGGTTAAGCTGTGATGATAATATTATATAACGTTTTATCGTTTTCTGTCAAGTGTAATTGTCGGAACAGAGCGCGGCTCTCATGTCAAATTGAACAAAACACTTTACAAAACCGCAGGATAATGCTATAATATAAGTACTTACAGATAATGGGAGGATACATCATGATCTGCGACCTTATACAGACTTTGATAGAATACGGAATGGACCGCGGGCTCACATACCGCGACGACGAGATATACCTGCGCAACCGCCTCATGCAGACGCTTAAAGTCGATGCGTGGAGCGAGCCTGCCGTTATCGGCGGACTTACCATTGACGAGCTTCTTGCGAAGATAGAGGACTATGCCTGTGAAAACGGAGTTATAGAGGACTCCGGCGCGTACCGCGATATTTTCGGCACCGAGCTTATGGGCATACTTACTCCGCCGCCCCACGAGGTGAACAGGCGTTTTTACATGGAGTATGGCAAAAGCCCCAACGCCGCCACGAACTGGTACTATAAATTCAGCGCGGACACCAACTACTACCGCGCAGGGGTCATTTCCCGCGATATACGCTGGAAGTACGAATGTGAGTACGGCGACCTCGATATAACCATAAACCGCTCGAAACCCGAGAAAGACCCGCGTGACATCGCGGCGGCGCGCAATATGCCGAAAGCCGCATATCCCGCGTGCCAGCTATGCATTGAGAATACGGGGTTCCACGGAACTCTCACTCACCCTGCGAGACAGAACCTCCGCCCTGTGCCGATGAAGATAGAGGGCGGCGACTGGTCGTTCCAGTATTCGCCCTACGGCTATTACAATGAGCACTGCATAGTGTTCAACAACGAGCATATCCCCATGAAGATAGACGCGGCTGTGTTCCGCAAGCTGTTCGGCGTGCTGGATATCCTGCCTCATTACTTTGTGGGCTCCAACGCCGACCTGCCTATCGTGGGCGGCTCGATACTGAGCCATGAGCATTTCCAGGGCGGACGCTATACCTTCGCTATGGAGAAAGCTCCCGCGGAGAAGACCTTCGATATCCCCGCGTTCCCTGCGGTAAGCGCCTGCACGGTGAAGTGGCCGATGTCGGTCATAAGACTGAGCAGCACCGACAGAGAGCAGCTCGCGGCAGCCTGTGACCTTATACTGCGCTGCTGGAGGGGATATTCCGACTCTGCGGCAGGCATTTTTGCCGAGACCGGCGGATTGCCGCACAATACCATAACTCCCATAGCCCGCAGACACGGAAAGACCTTTGAATGTGACCTTGTGCTGCGCAATAACATAACCTCCGAGGACAGACCCCTCGGCATATTCCACCCGAATCCGAAGCTCCACCACATAAAGAAGGAAAACATCGGACTTATCGAGGTAATGGGGCTTGCGGTACTGCCCGCGCGGCTCGCTCCCGAGCTTGAGCTGCTGGAGAAGGCGCTTGTGGAAAAAGCGGATATCTCCGCCGACGAAAAGCTCGCGGGTCACGCGGAATGGCTGAAGGACGTTATCGCCTGCCACCCCGAGGCGGATGCCGGAAATGCGGAGACGATACTGAAAGCCGAGATTGGCGCGGTGTTCGAGCAGGTGCTTCTCGACGCGGGAGTTTACAAGCGCGATGAAGCAGGACAGGCTGCGTTTGAAAGATTTATTGCAAAAGCAAGGGAGTTTGTATGAGAAGCTGCGGCGTATTGATGCACATTACAAGCCTGCCGTCCCCCTATGGGATAGGGTCGTTCGGCAAGCAGGCTGAAAATTTCGTTGACTGGCTCGTTTCCGCCGGTCAGGAATACTGGCAGGTGCTTCCCATAGGGCCTACCGGATACGGCGACTCACCGTACCAGTCGTTCTCTACCTTTGCGGGAAATCCTCTGCTCATCGACCTTGACGAGCTTGTGAGCGAAGGTCTTCTGACGCGGCAGGACTGCGAGGGCGGGGAATACGGCTACGACCCGTCATACGTGGACTTTGAGAAGGTCACGAAGATGAAAATGGAGCTTCTCCATAAGGCGTACGGCAAGTTCAGCGAAAATGACGCGTATAAGAAATTCACGGAACGCGAAGCCTATTGGCTTGACGACTACGCGCTTTTCATGTCTGTAAAGCAGGAAAACAACATGGTGTCGTGGCTTGACTGGAGCGACGGACTGCGGCTGCGTGATGCCGATGCTCTCAGGGAGGAAAGCGAAAAACTCCGTGACAGCATAGGCTGCTGGAAGTTCATGCAGTTCGAGTTTTACAGGCAGTGGGAGAAACTCAAAAGCTATGCCAACAAAAAGGGAATAAAAATAATCGGAGACATTCCTATATATGTATCCCCCGACAGCTCTGATATATGGGCGAACACGGGATTTTACGAAGTAGATGAAAACAAGCGGCTCACGCGTGTCGCGGGAGTTCCGCCCGACTATTTCTCCGCCACGGGGCAGCTTTGGGGAAACCCGCTGTATGACTGGGAGGCTATGAAGAAGGACGGCTACGCATGGTGGATAAAGCGCATAAAGAAAGCCGTGGAGCTTTACGATATCGTGCGTATCGACCATTTCCGCGCCTTTGACACATACTGGGCTATCCCCGCTGGAGAGCTTACCGCGGTCAACGGCAAGTGGGAGCAGGGTCCGGGCATGGATCTCTGGAACGCCGTGAAGGACGCGCTCGGTGATGTTCCGATAATCGCGGAAGACCTCGGTGATATTTTCGACAGCGTAAAGGAGCTGCTGAAACAGTCGGGTTTCCCGGGAATGAGGGTCTTACAGTTCGGTTTCAATCCCGACAGCAGCGACAACGACCATCTGCCTCACCGCTATCCCGTCAACAGCGTATGCTACACCGGCACGCATGACAATTCCACGGCGCTTGGCTGGTACAAGGCTGCCGACAAGGGCTCACAGGCTATGTGCAGGAGATATCTTAAGCCGCGGCTGTTCGAGAAGATAAACCGCACCATGATACGGGAGCTGTACAAATCCTCCTGCGGGCTTGCGGTAGTGCCTATGCAGGATATAATCGGGCTTGACGACAGCGCGAGAATGAATATTCCCTCCACGCTCGGCGGAAACTGGAAGTGGAGAGCGCAGGTCAAGCATTTCTCGGACAAGAATGCCGCGTTCATGCGCGACCTTGCGGAGACATATTACCGCGCACCGAAAAAGTAAACAAGCGCGTATGCGCAAAAATAACAAAGGAGGATATCACAATGGATATCAAGGCAAAGATCGACGAAGTAGTAAAGAAAGTGCAGAGCGACCCCACGATCGCGGAGGAGTTCACCAAGAACCCTGTCGGAGCGGTTGAAAAGGTGCTTGGCGTTGACCTTCCCGATGACGTTATCAACAATATCATCGACGGCGTTAAGGCTAAGATAAGCTTCGACGGCATTGCGGGCGCTGTCGGCGGTCTGTTCGGCAAGAAGTGAGCTGACATCGAAAGCATAAAAATACAGCAGACTCGTTTTCACGGGTCTGCTGTTTTTTAATTATTTGCAGGAAAAATTACTTTTTCTTTGGTGCAGCTGTGGGCTTCTTAACGGCAGCCTTTACAGCGGGCTTTGCTTCTGCCTTGGGAGCAGCGGGTTTTACCTCTGCGGGCTTAGCTTCTGCTTTGGGAGCGGGAGCAGCCTTCTTTGCGGGAGCCTTTGCAGCCTTCTCTGTCTTTTCTGTCTTCTCTGCCTTTGCAGCAGTCTTCTTTGCGGGAGCAGCCTTCTTCGGAGCTATTGCGTTGAAAATGTCTGCACAGCCGGGTTCGTTGTTCTCAACGACGAGCTTGCCCGATTTGAGCGCCTTGTCGGGAGTGAGTGTGCCGTCAACGAGAGCTGTGAAAGTGTCTGCGTCTGCCTTGAAAACAGCGGTGTTGTCATCATAGCTGAAATTCTCTACGGCAAACTTGTTGTAGCCTTCCTTGAATTCGATGTAGAAAGTACCTGCGGCATCACCTGTAACAGTGAACTGGAAAGCGAAATTACCTGTGAAGCCCGACACATCGGTTTTCTGGATAGACTTCTTTAAGCTTTCATAAAGCTTTTCGTAAGCTGATTTAGCCATCTTAAATGTCCTTCCTTTGTTTGAGTTGAAACGGGCGTACGCACCGCTTGTTGCCTTTTTTACTTTTGTATTATATCACAACGAAATCCCAATTTCAAGCGAATTCGCGCTTTTTTTTGCATTTTGGTGAAATATGTTTAAAACAGAAATAAAAAACACTTGCTTGTTAGGTAGTTATTGACTATAGGGAACCTCTAAAAACCCAATTTGAGAGAAAAAGAGCTATCCACGCCGTCTACTGCGTCAAACCTCCTAACCGGGCGCCAGCCCGGCTTCGTCGGCTTTCCTTGTATCCGACGCAGCTATCTCATTTTCTCTTTTC
>JAGBLA010000009.1 GCA_017635675.1 Ruminiclostridium sp. | reverse complement strand
TGCGAATCTGTCGGCGCGGCTGAGGCAGATGATGGGGGCGGACGTGCGATTTGAGAGCGCGCCCGGGCGCGGGACCGCCGTGACCATACGAATCCCGAAGGGCGTTTGAGCGTCCCGCCTCCCTCTTAACCGGACCCCTCGCCGGTTTTCCACGCCTCTCCGAAATTGATGTCTCTGAATAGCGCGGTGAGGCCCGTGAGCTGCTTCAAGCGAAGGATCTCGTCTTTATCCATCCCAAGGTGCTTCGCGATCCACGCGTCGGATTTCCCCAGGTCGTGAAGCTCTCGGACGATGTTGCTCATCAGATCGACGTTGTGCGCCCCGCGGGCGCGATTATGCCGGATCGTGCTCGCCATGCGGTTGTCAAGGCTCTTGTTGATTACGGATACGGGAAGCAGCCCGCCCTCCCGTTCCCGGATATCCGGGTAATCCAGCATCACCCGGTAGCGATGAAACCCGTCGACAATGATATACACATCGCGCGCCTCGTCATAATAACAGACGATCGGCATGGTATAGGTGGTCATGGGATTGTTTTCAAGATTGATTACAAACGGGTGCCGCGGCATAGGCCTGCACCACGCTTCTCTCTTTGTGTCATCCCACGGGTACCAGTACATCTGATAACTGCTCAGCGCCGTTCTTGTCGCCATCGGCAGGCAAACCCAGTATGGCTCCACATCGCTTTTGATCCTTTCAAAGGTTCTCTCGATATATTCTGTGGTAACGGTATACTGCGCTTCAAAGTCCTGATGAAAAACGCCGACCCTTTTGTCCGGGTAATGCCGCTTTTGGAAATCCAGCACCATATTTAACAGGAGCCCGCTGTCCTTGCCCCCGGAAAAGGAAACGAATATATTGTCAAATTCTTCAAACAGGTATCGGATCCGATCCTGCGAGGCGTAGTAAACATTTTTTCCGATATATTGGCGAACCGCCCGTTCCGACATGATTTTCCCCTCCGCGCGAGCGCGCCCGCGAACCTCGCCGCGCCCGTCCCTTTCTTCAACCGATGAAAGACCTGCCTTGTTAAAACGTCCGGCATCATAACCCGCATGACGCCGGACGCCTCTTTGCTTGAATTTCCGTGCCGCTTATAGGCGTTGACGCGGTTTTGCCGCGTATCCGCCGTCTTGCTGATAGATTTCTTTAAGCGTTGCCCAAAAATCTCCCAGCGTTACGCCCGCCCATGTCTTTTCCAATCGAGCCTGCGCATTCCAGCCTCCCTTGTTCAGAGCCTTGTAAATGGCGCCGTTCTTGTCGAAAACGGCAAAGAGGTCAACGCCCCTGTCAATTAGAATAAATACGTCCAACAGCGTTTTACGGGAAAGATCCGGCCCCGGCGCATACAGCGTCTCGTCATCCGGAGTATGCCGCTTCACAAGGAACCCCGCGTTTTCCAGATGCCCGCAGATCCGATTTGCCGTCACCCTCGGAAGACGAGATTGCTTGCAAATTTTTTTTAGCGTCATCCCCGCGCCGGCATCCGTTTCATATAAGTCCCGGCTCCCGATCAGGTATAAAATACGCAGCGCGTAATCGGTATCTCTCTGTAATTGCATAATGCCACTCCGTTTCTCGACAAGGATGCCAAGCCGTGTTTCCCGCTTTTTTATCTCATGTGTAAGGGATTTCTCTTTTTGGAACCAATTCGTTTATTATATATTCAACCCGCGCCGGTGCCGTTCCGGTGCCGTGTTTGGCAATTTCATTTATGCTGGGCAGATGTAGGTAAAAGGTGCCTGTTGCAAAATAGGATTTGTCCTATTGTACCTTATCCATTCACACGCTGTTTGCCCTGTTCAGCCTGTCCGCGCCGCAGCGCGGCATTATGACGAATCTGACGCTGATCCCGCCGACGGGCACCCCCGCGCGACCTGCCAGCTTCACGGTGAGTGCGTATCGTATCATCAGCTCATGTTCCAGGTGGTCGAGAACACCGTTGATCTCGCCGCGAAGGACGATATGGACTTCTATCTGCTGCTGTTGCAGGACGTGTTCCAGTACATGGACAGCTATCAATGAGAAAGCGATATTGGGAAGGCTTATGGCTGATAAGACGATCAAGGTGGTTAGCCGCATTTGCCTATACGGGCTGCTCGCTACTTGAATTAAACTCTTGACACGCTCACCGTTTTCGGCTATAGACAGCATTCTTTGCGTACCCCATAATGGCAGCATATCATTTTGAATGGAGGCTGCCGTATGCAAAATCTGTCCGATTGGATTCGCGATTATATTGAGGTATGTACCTGTGAGAAAAATCTCTCACTCAATACAGTACGGGCATACCAGATCGATTTGAAACAGTTTGAGGCGTTTACTGGAGCTCATACTATTGACTTGGAGCTACTAAATCAGTATGTTAAGTATCTGAACAGCCGCTATGCGCCACGGTCCGTTAAACGTAAGCTGGCAAGCGTGAGCGCCTTTTTGCGCGAACTGGAGATAAACGGGAAACTGCCAGACGACCCCTTCAAAAAGCTGCACGTCAATATTCACGCGCCAAAGCAGATTCCCCGTATCATTCCGGAGCAGACAGTAAAGGACATTTTACAGAGCGCATATGACGTTTATGCGCCTAACCGCAAAGAATCACTTCGGGATATCCTGGTGTTGGAGCTTCTGTTCAGCACGGGCCTGCGCGTCTCAGAGCTGTGCAATCAGACGGCAGAATCCTTTCAGTTGGGAGCGAGCAGTCTTAGATTACTCGTTTATGGAAAAGGCCGAAAAGAGCGCGTCGTTGAAATCAGCACGGACGAACTAATATGCCTCGCAAAAAAGTATTGCGAGGCATATTCTGCTGAAATCAAACTGACGGGGAAAATACTCATTAACCGGCGAAATCGTCCGCTTACACCGCAATCCGTCCGACGCATTATTGATAGGTATACGCCGAAGGCGCGCGAAGGAATCCATATTACGCCGCATATGTTTCGTCACACGTTTGCGACCTCGCTTTTGGAGGCGGGCATGGATATCCGTTACATACAGTCGCTTCTTGGGCATAGCTCCATTTCAACCACGCAGATTTATACTCACGTTACCACACATCAGCAAACAAAGCTACTTGCTGAAATGCACCCAAGAGGGAAAATGTCATTTGCATTGTAAAGCAGAAAGCGTCGTCGCGAGACGGCGCTTTCGATTTGTAAGAGAAGAATTAACGATAGATAATCAACTATTATCTGCTGTTTTGACGCCCTTGTAAAATGTTTAGCAAAGAGGAAAGGATGGGTGGATTTATGCCGCCGGACTCGGCTGTTCTATTTCAAAGATTCCTCGGCCAGTTTGAAGAGCATTGGAAAATCGCATTAGATGAATTAGCTGCTCCGATAAACCGGCAATTTGACCGATATCTCCGTAAGCATAGAGCTTCTTCGTAAAGCATCACTTGTTTTAGACGATTGCATTGGCCACGACCCCGAAGACAGAGGACAGCCTGCTCTTCACATGCGGATTGGGCCAGAGTGTTCTGCGCTATTCGCAATTAAAACGGCAGCATTTTCCATGCAACGCTTAAAAAAGCGGTTTACATCAGGGATAATTCTTCCTCAACACTACCATCTCTGTTTAGACGCGCTTATTGAGACGACTTATTTAATGGCAAGCGGAGCATTTCGGGAGCTTTTAGGCACAGTCAAAAAACGCGGAAGAAGGGTTGTAAGCGATGCTCCGTCTGCGGTAATTGTTTCTTTGGGCAAAAAATCGCTATTTCCTTTTTTGGTTTCATAAATACGTCATCCTGTTTTCACAAACATTTTGCGTTCAACGGAAAGGGAGAGAACAGCGTTGAAACTGCAACTTCGCATAGCGCCCGCCGAGAAATGTCCAAAGGCCGATGTTATCGCAGGTCTCGACATTTATTGTAAAATGGTTGATCCCGGCTCGCTTACAGATACAAACCAAATCAAAGACTACATATGGAATCGGAAAAGGCATTCGGGCGAAGCTCGTGTCATGTTTTTTTATCTGCTTTACGGGAATGACGGTATGGTGGATGGCTTTTCCGAATTTGCATATTTGCCGGAGAATCGCGCATTGGTTATCGACTACTTATGTACAAGGGAGCGTAGCCATGTCTTGTTTTATAACTTCTACCACATGGCTGTGGAAGAAATTGAACGAGCGCTGAGGGAAAAGGGGCTGTTCGTTCGATATTTTATTACAGAGCTATCGTTAAACAAAGTTAATGCGGTTCTGTCTGATCCCGACAGCAACTATTTTCGCCGGCTGCTATCAGCCGAAGGATATAAAGCGTCCAAGTATCCGTATTATCAGCCGCCGCTTAGCCGAGATGACGAATTGCGAGAGTTTTGTTTGGCGTTCAAACTAGCTTCTGCTACAAGCAATGAACACTTTATTTTGGATTCTGCGCACTATCTCTGCATTGTAAAAGAGCTTTACCTTTCCCATTATTTAGTTTGGTATGAAAGTTTTCCGGCCGGAGGCGGGATCGCGGAGATAATTAAGGGGCTCCCGATCCGAATAGAGCGTGAACTCCCGCGCTCACATGAACTTGAGCCGATTTCCCTTGTCCTCTGTGAATTGTTTGAAGAGGGACAATGCCCCAAATACACTGCGGAAAACGTCACTTTGCTCAAAGAGAAGACGCGTCGCTGGGGAACAGTGGGCTTTATTGCTGCATGGATTTTGTTCAGCCTCCTAACCTTTATTCTCTGTATTGTCTTTGAAAAATCAAAAGCTGTTACGGTTGTCTGTTCATTTCTGACAATTATTGCCGGGCTCATTTCAGTTATCTCCTTTGGCAAGAATCGCTTTTCTCCCAAATAGCATCACATTATGGGCGAGCGGATACGACATCCAGCGGGCAAACGTATCGAGCTTAGAATATGGTGCTGAGCGCATCTCAGATACGCCAAAACGATATAAAAGTGAAGAAATGCAGTGTATTCGCTTGCATTCTTGAACATCAAGATGATATTGCAATAAAATCTGCCGCACATGTTTTTCACTGTACAGCCAAAGCGGATGCTCCTGCCCATTGTAATGATAGGTTTTAAAAAAGATATCCTTTCCATGCTCCGGCGTCCAAAGAAATTCAGCGCTGTCAGAGCGTTCAAATTCCAGAGCGAAATAACCGCCGTTTTTTAGAACCCGAGACAATTCTGCAATAGATTTCTGCGCGTCGGAATAGTTTAATACGCTCCCAACACAGATAACAGCATCCACAGAGTTATCGGGCAGAGCAATTTGTTCAACTGATCCGACGATATAATTATCATATTTTTCGATGTATTCTTTGATAATATCCAGATGGATGATCGTTCCCCTGGTTTCGTATTGTGTTCCACCGGAACCGGCATTTAGAATCCGCATACTGTCTGTTGCGTTGTGTGCGAGCCATTGCTCTACCGCCGACTTTTCTATTGAGTATGTATACTGATGCCATATGTCATCATCCGGCCACGGCGCGGACTCGCTATAATTTTTGCAGGCAAAATATTTGATTTTACGGTCTTGATCCATACTATAATAATTCTTGTTCACACCAAGCGTCAAAACAGCAGATAATAGTTGATTATCTATCGTTACAATTATATCACACCTTGGCGAGAAGTCCACCTTATTTTTCGTTGAGAAATGTTTCAATATGAAAAGGCGGATTTTTACAAGGCCTATCTAATTAAACAGGTTTCGTCACTCTTTGCAACGTGCCATCGCATCATTCCCATCCCGCAGACGACAGCGCCGCGCTGCCGCCTGCGGGATTTTTGCGTTTTTGCTCAATTTGCGCTCAATTCCCGCTTAATGTGTTTTCCACGCTCCTCCCGTAAACTGAAATCACCGGCAAGACAGTACCGTTTCTCCCGTTTTGGCGCCGCTCCCGCCGGAATTTCACGAGAGGAGTGTTCTTTTTATGGACGCGATCACAACCAATCAGGCCGTCCCGCTGGCCGCGCCGTACCGGCGCAAGATTGGGAAAGTGACCTTCGTGGTTTCCTCAAGTAGCACACCGGCGCAAGGCCGTCGTCGATCTCGACGACGGCCTGATGATAGATTGCAACGCCCAACAGTTCCCGGTCATTCTCGCGCTGCGCCCAAAAGGCTTTCGGCATCAGCTCAGTGTATCCCTCGAATGAAACCGCATAAGAGTATCAAGGCTGACGTTCGGTGCGAGCATACCCGCATAGACGCGGTGGTAGTCCGATGCCTTGATGCTGCCCTTTGCCTCATCATAGGGGCGAAAAGCATATCCGCTCTTGACAATATCCCTAAGCTGATATATCTCATAGGTATCGCAGACATCGCCTTCCCGCGGCTGCTCCGGCATATAAGTGTTGCCGCAGCGCTCCATCGCCTCGGCAAATTCGCGGATCGGATAAGATTTCCTCCCGTCCGTCGAGTTCATAGCAGATCGTTTCATGGTTCCGGCGCAGGAAGTCTTGTGTGGCGAAATCAAAGGCGTCGTACAACTCCTCGTACTCGACGTGCCAGTTGCCCGAGCTTGTGTTTTCGGTGCCGATTCGGATGATATAAGTCCGCGATCATGCCGATCTGCGCCTCGGTTTTACTGGTCATCCCACACCGCCCTTGCTGGTCGCCTGCTCCAATGTGATGCGCGTGACGACGCCGTTGATCGGCGTCAAAGCGCCCGCCAGCCTCGTTGTGTAGCGGAGAAACCGCGCTTTGCTCGTCACCGGCACACGCACCAGCAGCGGCAGGATGGTATTCGGACGCAGCAGGAACAAGAGTACGCTTTCCTTACAGGCTTTTCCACCGGTGGAAATGATGCTGTTGACGCTCATGCAGTCGGGGGGGCGTGCCCTCCACCGGCTCCGGCGTCGTCCAGTAGGCGCGCGGCGTGGTGTAGTCAAGAATGATGCCGGAAAGCTCGGTTTCCACCTCGTCATGGCTCAATCCCGGCACGGAGAACACGGTCGAGCCACCCGAGGGAGACTTGACCACATCGAACAGATCGAGGGAAAGGGGCTGGTTCTTTAAGTTCTCGCGGATGACACTCAGGGCATTGTTGCTCAGGGCGGGGTAGTCGGAATTGACCGGCGCAAGCCCCATTTCAAAGGGCGGCGGAGCCGCGGCGGGCGTTTCCAGTTCCTGCATCTTGGTGCTCATGCGGGTTTTCAGTTTTGTGCTGTCCATTTCTTTCCTCCTAACTTGCCGCCTTGACCGAGAAGCGGCGGTAGCCGGCCGGATAACAAATCGCTCGGAATATCTCGGTATGCTGCGAAAAAGCTGGGCTGACATGCAGAACCGATCTTTTGCCCGATTAGGCTTAGACGCAAGAGTTTCTCATGAAAGTCTGTCTATGCAAGGCATCTATCGAGCACCTGCACCCTATCTGGGGGTAAAGTCGCTCGCTCTTGAGCGAAAAGGCGTTCAGACTGACCGCGGTGATCTGTATCGCGGTACCGCGAGGCAAAACGCGAAGCTGAGAGGGTTATGCCACAGCTTGGAGCGCGGTCATGGTCCAACGCGATAACACAGGAATCAACAAGCGGCGCGAATTGGGCTGTCAAAGGAAATCGGCATACTCATCGTAAGCAAGTAGCCGATCCGGGACGCACAGATCAGACTGGCAAAGAAGAACGGAACCTCGACCAACCCGCTGTGGTTACAGCGGGACACATGGATACGGGAGCAAAAATCACGGCGAGCACGATTTCCCGGATTCATAAGCTGCTGAAAAGCGCGTTTGCTAAGGCAATGGCATGGGAATACACGGCGATCAACCCCACGATCGGGGCCACGCTGCCGGAGTACCACAGTGCCAAGCGCGCGGTCTGGCCGGACGACGAAGCGTTGCAGGCGCTGGCTGCTTGTGATAACCCTGTTCTCCGCGTCTGCCTCTATGCTGGCGCTGGGATGCAGCATGAGACTGGGAGAAATCCTCGGCTTGCAATGGTCGAATGTCCATTTATAAGAAATCCACCGAAAAACAACCGTTTTTCGGTGGATTGGCACCCCGAACTGGATTCGAACCAGCGGCCTACCGCTTAGGTGGCGGTCGCTCTATCCATCTGAGCTATCGGGGCATATCAAAACCGCCCAAATATTTTACCGCGAAACGCGGCAAAATGTCAATGAAAATTTGACGATTTCTCTTGAAAAGTGCGGCGAGGCGTCATATACTATCCGAGTTCCGAAATTTTGTACTATGGAGTGATACGATGCAGAACGAAAAGCTGCGCAACGTCGCCATCATTGCCCACGTCGATCACGGCAAGACCACGCTGGTGGACGAAATGCTCAAGCAGGGCGGCGTATACCGCGATAATCAGGAGGTCGTTGACCGCGTGATGGACTCCGGCGATCTGGAGCGTGAGCGCGGCATCACGATCCTGGCAAAAAACACCGCCATCCGCTATGGAGACACGAAGATTAACATCGTCGATACGCCGGGCCACGCCGACTTCGGCGGCGAGGTCGAGCGCATCCTTAAAATGGTCAACGGCGTCATCCTGCTGGTGGACGCCGCCGAGGGCCCGATGCCGCAGACGCGCTTCGTGCTCTCCCGCGCGTTGGAGCTGGGGCACCGCGTGATCGTTGTGGTCAACAAGATCGACCGCCCCGACCAGCGCATCCACGAGGTCATTGACGAGGTGCTGGAGCTGCTGATGGACCTTGACGCGACGCCGGAGCAGCTGGACAGCCCGATGCTGTTCTGCTCGGGGCGAAACGGCACCGCGTCCTACTCCCCGCAGGTCGCGGGAACGGATCTCAAGCCGCTGTTTGAAACGATTCTGGAGTATATCCCCGCGCCGGAGGCGGACGTGGACGCGCCGTTCCAGATGCTGGTGTCCGCCATTGATTACAACGAGTTCGTCGGGCGTATGGCGATCGGGCGCATCGAGCGCGGCACGCTTCGGCAGAACCAGGAGATCGCGGTGTGCAACTACCACACTCCGGACGCCGCGCCGAAGAAGGCGAAGGCGGTGTCGCTCTACGAGTTCGAGGGGCTGGCGAAGAAGGCGGTCACGCAGTCCTCCGCGGGCAACATCATCTGCCTGTCCGGCATCGGCGACATCACCATCGGCGAT
>JAGBLA010000089.1 GCA_017635675.1 Ruminiclostridium sp. | reverse complement strand
GCAGCTGTCCCTGAGGGCGAGTATGCCGAACGCAGAAAGACCGCCCTTGCGATCTATGATGAAATGGTAGAAGCAGGGCAGAAGTACAGCGATTATCTCGGACTTATCCACCGGATACTCACATCAGCGGGTTTTATGGACAGCGGGACGGTCGAGCGTCAGACGGAGGTTCAGACAGCAGCGGAGAAGCTCGAAGAACTCGCGTATCAGGTGCAGATAGAACAGATACGCATGAAGACAGCAGAGCTGGAAGCGCAGAGGATAACGGACGTACCCGCCGATACGGAAGCTATACAGAGCTGATCGAGAATATGCTTCCTGCAGCAGTTAAAGCCGGAGTTAGTTTCTCGGATTTCTGGAAAATGACGATAGGTGAAATCTCAGATGTTCTGGAATATCATCGTAAGTGTGAAGAAGAACGCGAGAAAACTGAAACCCGGCGTGCAGCATTCATTTCATTCTGGGGCGGTTACTACAGCCGCATTAACGTTAAAATGCCTCAGACGGTAGTGAAAGCATTCCCGGAGATCTTCGGCAGAACGAAAGGCGGAGGCATAAAGGCAGAGAACTGGCAGGAGTGTGAACGGGCATTGATGCAGATCGCAGCGAATTTCAAGAAGAGAGGGGCGGAAACGAATGGCGGAAGTGGTTGATGAACTGCGGATAGAACTTTCAGCGGATACCGGTAATGCTGCACAGAGTATAAACAACACGGCGAACGCTCTGAACGGACTCGGTGAAAATGCCAAAAACGCAGATTCGGATGTTTCTCAGCTTGTCAGGGCAATGAGTGACGCGGCGGCAAGAATGGTGTCGGTATCGCAGAGTATAGCGCAGTCTGTATCGGGTATGTCGGCATTGCAGACCGGAAGTGATATCACCGGATCGTCTGTAAATGCATTGAACTCCCACCTTGATTCTCTCGGTGTTTCGATAAGAAATATAGATTTCGGTGCGGCCGCGGCGTCCGTTCAGAGCCTTGCTTCCGCTTCTGAAAGTTCGTCAGCATCGCTCATTGGTATAGTCTCGGCGACCGACGGTTTTGCAGCCCGTATGGGAGAATTGCAGTTGAACACCCGCGGCACCTCAGACGGAATGTCACAGTTACAGCGTGAACTCTCCGAAACTCTCGGAACAATGCGGGGATTCTCCGATAATATGAGCAGCGCCGGGAACGACGCGAGGGAGACCGCCGAAAGAATAAGACAGCTTTCCGAACAGGTGAGACAGCTTCCGACAAGTCAGCCGAATATGCTTGCGGCAGGATTCAGAAATTTGAGGGGTATAGTAGCTACACTCGGTATCGGGAAGTTCATCAAGGATTCCAATGACGCGTATGTGGTGCAGATGCAGAATGAACTTAAACTCACTGCTCACATGAAACAGCGAATGAACGCTACAGATGCAGAAGTGCAGAGTATAAAAGACCTCGCTTCCGCGCAGCAGCAGATAGGAGTTATCGGCGACGAGATACAGCTTGCGGGAGCCCAGCAGCTTACAACGTATGCCCGGCAATCAAGCACGCTTAGAACACTGCTTCCGGCGATGAACAATCTTATAGCGCAGAACGCGGGGTATGAAGCGAGTACTGCTGACGCAACAAGCGCCGCCGATATGCTCGGACGTGCGCTCAACGGGCAATATACAAGCTTAACGCGCATGGGTGTGACTTTCACAGAAGCGCAGGAAAATGTTCTGAAATACGGAACAGAGG
>JAGBLA010000088.1 GCA_017635675.1 Ruminiclostridium sp. | reverse complement strand
TAAGGGAACCTCTAAAAACCCAATTTGAGAGAAAAGGAGCTATCCACGCCGTCTACTGCGTCAAACCTCCTAACCGGGCGCCAGCCCGGCTTCGTCGGCTTTCCTTGTATCCGACGCGGCTATCTCATTTTCTCTTTTCAAAGCGGTTTTTAGAGGTACCCATAAGAAAACTCCCGGAGGTGAACGATGATGTCTGCCGGCAATGACATGAAAAAGATGTTGTCGGAAATGGAGTTCCGCAACCGTGAATACATGATAACCCACCTTTCCTACGACCGTGAAATGGAGTTCTACCAGAGCGTGAAAATGGGAAACATCGAAGAGACCATGCGCCTTTTCAAGCCGCTCAACAGTGAGGGTCTCGGAAAGCTCAGCGATGATCCGCTGCGCAACCTCAAATACCACCTTATAATCACGATAGCATTTGTGACACGCTACTGTATCGAGGGCGGTCTTCCAATGGAGCAAGCGTACAATCTCAGCGACATCTATATCCAGCGCGTTGACAAGTGCGCGTCATTGCAGGAGGTGGATTCCATACACCGCGAGGTCATCGACGAATACGTGCATACCATGAACCGACTGCACAACGACAAGGTGCTGCCCAAACAGGTGATAACCTGCATAGATTACATATACGACAACCTGCACTCAAAGATAACCCTCGACGACCTTGCGGACATTACCGGACTAAGCGCGCCGTATCTGTCGAAGCTGTTCCACCGTGAAATGGGCGTGACCATAAAGCAGTACATACTCCGCAAAAAGGTAGAAGCGGCGGAGAACCTGCTGAAATTCTCGGACTATCCCTGCTCTGCTATCTCGCAGTATCTCGGATTCGGCACCGAGAGCCACTTCATATCCGTATTCAAGAGCTGCACCAAGACCACCCCCAAGGAGTACCGCGACAGGTTCTTCCGTACCCGCTGGGGCGACAGGAATGACAAAAAATCATAATACTGCAAATTTGTCATACAAAAGTTAAGATTTTGATATAATATATGCCGCGTTTGTGGTAAATTATAATTACCGAAAGGGAGCAAAACCCCGTAAAACACGACATGAAAGGAAAGAAGAATTATGAAACTCAAAAAGATCTTAGCAGCAGCTGCAGCGGCAGCAATAGCAGTATCGGCACTCGCAGTAAACGCTGTCGCCTACGACCTCAACAAGGATCTTAAGATAGGCTGGAGCGTAAGCACCACAGTTCCCGCAGAGGAATTCGAGGAAGCTACCCCCGATTCCGTATGGACACTTACATTCACAGTTGACGAGACCCTCGCAGAGAAGGACGGACACAACTACTGGTGCGTAAAGCCCATGATAAACGATACAGGCTGGCCGTTCATCGACACTCTCGTAGGTCCCGGACTTTCCGAAGGCAAGGACTCCTACCCCGTTGAAGTCGGTCAGACAGAAATGAAGTTCACTATCCCCGCCGAGGAGCTTGAACACCTCCAGACAGCAGGTATGGCATTCATGGGTCACGGCGTTACTCTCGGAACACTCACATTCTCCAACGACGAGACACTTCCCGCTCCCGCAGCCGCAGAGCCCGCAGCAGATGCAGAAGCGGCACAGGAGACCACAACAGCGGCAGCAACAACATCAAACCCCGCAACCGGCGTTGAGGATCTCGCAGGTCTCACAATGGCAGCTCTCGTTTCCGGCGGTGTTGCATTCCTCGCCCGCAAGCGCCGCGCCTGATCGGTAAATTCATTGGATAAAGATAAAACTGATATATTGTCAGAAAAAGCCCCGCCTTTCGGCGGGGCTTTCAGTATGTATAGTATTATACCATGAAATTATTTGAAAAGCAATATCTTTTTCATTTTTATGTCAGACACATTGATATGAAATATGCGACATTTTGTTGACGCATAACTTGACATATATCTCCTAATGCAGTATAATGTAATTGACGACGGCATATTGTCGCTTTCATTAACAGCAGTATGCTATAATGCAGCCAAAGATACAGAACGGAGGTACTGAAAATGCCGGATCCTAAAATGACAAGACAGCTGAAACTGTATTACTACCTTATCCATTCCGAGTATCACGGACCGCATGAGCTTATGCCATTGTTCGATTATCCCAATGTCAGAATGATGCAGCGCGATCTTAAAGACCTTCGCGACAGCGGACTTTTTGCCGATATCAAACTTGACAGGAGAACGAAGAATTACATTGTTTCCGACGAATACGGCGAGATATGCACCGACACCGGCAAGCGCAGGCTTGAACATCTTATCAGGCTGCAGCGGCTCGGTATAATAATAACCGAGTTTGAGCCGACCGACGAGGGTAAGCTTTCACAGTATGAAGATGATTTGGCGGGATATAAAGATGATATGGAGATCTATAAAAACGACCCCGAGGGCTATATCGAACAATATGGAGATAAACCCGTAAAACCCGAACCTATGGAACTTTTTGATGTGAAGAATGCCTACTGTCAGTTATTCCCGGACAGCAGCGAGCGAACAAAACAGCGTGATTTTCAGGAATTACGTGATGCAGGGTATTTCATCGAATATCGCCGTGACCTGAAAGCTTATGTCATAACCGACGAGATGATGCCGGAAGAATATTGATGAATAACAGCAGGATATCCCCGATGACGATCAGTTATCGGGGATATTTTTATTGCGACAGTAATATGTCGTCGCGCTCAAGAACTGTATGCTATAATGAAACCACAATAAAACGAAAGGAGAATCGCTATGAAGCGGACATGATAATTTCAAATGCGACATCACAACGTCGCGATCATTATCCTTTATATGCTATAATAAGGTCACAATAAGAAACACGGAGGTGACCGTTATGATGGCATTACAGATCTTACTTGGATTCGGAGCGCTGGTAGGTATCATGCTTGCAATAAAACTGGTCGTGTGGTATCCGGCGCTGTTTGAGATAAACTTTCGGAAAATCCACGGAACACGCTGCATCTCGTATGTTCTTATGACAGCGGAAATTCTTGCAGTCATCGAGCTTTTCTATAACTATGAGGGCAAAGATCAGGCGGCTGCAAACGGCATAGCGTTCATCGTTCTCATAGCGATGATCGTCTTTGTGAACAAGAAATCAAAAGCATACGGATTCGACTTCACAACTAAACTGATGTTCTTTGCAGCACAGATACTCTCGCCGATCACTATGTTTGTTATCCTGTACTTTGTCGGCAGGATTTACAACAGAGTAAACGAGATAGTATGGGGAAAGGACGAAAAATAAACGAACCTTGCGGGTAAAAATACCTGTGGGGCAGTCTCATTTATAGGCTTTATCAACGAAATACTTAATTCGTGAATCGATGATATCCTTGCAAATCTTATCTTTGAAATCCAGAATTACTGAGCCTTTGGAAATTATATCTTTATCGCCATATTTTATGATCTTTCCGTCAAACAAAAATTTCATAATATCATTCTGTATAAATGTCTGGCTGACACCGTTTTCATAATGGCTCTCAGGAGAGGTATATTTACATTCCAGCGATTTTGCATACACCTTTTCTTTGAAAGTAAAAATAACCATAATATCAGGTTTCGCGTTCATCAAAATGAGTTCAGTCGTTGATCGAGCTCTTCACCCGCCTCTTTGCGTGTAAGTTCTACCGGGTCTTCATAAAGCGTGATTCTCCTGTACAGCGTCGGTTTTGCTTCGGTGATGTTTCCGCTTTTGTCAACATTGAGCCTGACCGTAAAACTCGGATCCTCAAGTAGATCGCATTCATACTCCGAAAACGTTCCGATCTCGACAATTATTCTGTCCTCATACTTTTCAAGATAGATCTTCAAATCCCAGCTGCTGCCGTTCCTGACGCAGACATTGCGGTTGCCGAACATTTTGAGCAGTTCCGCTATTCTTCTTCCATTTTCTGCCATGAGATCATTTGCCATAATTCGGTCCTCCTTCATCACACTTAAGTTTATGCTCATATTATAGCATATCGCTATTTCAAGCGCGACATTTTGCTGTCGTATATCACGTGCTATGGTGTTATTGCACCGATCAGGAACTATTACAAATTACGCAGTCCTATCGTAAAAAAAGTAAGGGTCGCCCGTTTTTGTGCCGCGCAGATAATATTGGCAGCTTTTACCTTTTTCGGACGTCGAAGGATGTTAAGCCCCCAGAATGTGAAGAACATTGTGACCTTTCTGCCCATTGACACCGCACCGTTTGCAATTATGAATATCGGATAATTTGGTATTGTTGCTTATAAGATATTATTATTGACAAATGACTCCCAAAGTGTTATTATATACTATATGATCTATCTGCATAATATGTTATAAATTAAGGTGCGTATATGGCAAGAATAGCGATGTTTCAGATGAAAAACGAGGGCTGCATATCCGATAATTTGTGGAAAAGCCTCGCTGCGATAAAAACAGCTGCGAAAAACGGCGCCGATCTGATACTGTTCCCGGAGGTGCAGCTTACCGAGTTCTTCCCGCAGTATCCGGGACAAGATGTAAGCAGATATGCGGTTGACATCGGCAGCGATATTGTCCGCCGGTTCTCCGCAGCCTGCAAGGAAAACAACATTATGGCAGTCCCGAACATCTATCTCGAAGAGAACGGGAAGCACTATGACGCAAGCCTGCTCATAGGCAGGGACGGTGCTGTTATCGGTACGCAGAAAATGGTGCATATCGCACAGGCTCCGCAGTTTTACGAGCAGGACTACTATGCACCTTCAAATGACGGCTTCAGGGTGTTCGACTCGGATATCGGAAAGATCGGCATTGTCGTTTGCTTCGACCGTCACTACCCGGAAAGCGTGCGCACCGAGGCGCTTATGGGCGCGGAGATGATACTGATACCTACCGCCAACACGGAGACGGAGCCGCTTGAAATGTTCGAATGGGAAGTCCGGGTCGATGCGTTCCGAAACAGCGTTGCTGTCGCAATGTGCAACCGTGTCGGGATCGAAGGAGAAATGGTTTTTGGAGGGCAGTCGGTAGTTGTCGGTGCAAACGGCGATGTGGCTGCAAAAGCGAACGACCGGGAACAGATAATATACGCTGAGATCGACCTGCACAGATCGACGGAAATACGAAAGAAAAAGCCGTACACCGACCTGCGGCGAACGGAATATTACAGGTGACAGAATGGAAACAACAAACAAATACGGGTATTCAGTCGTAAATAAAAAAATCTTGGAGGAAACTACAATGCAAAAGATCCACACAAACACCGCTCCCGCAGCGGTAGGTCCCTATTCACAGGCGATAGTACGCGGAGGTCTCGTTTTCACATCGGGACAGATCGCCATTGACCCCGAAACGAACACAGTCAAAGCCGCAGATATAGCCGGACAGACCGAACAGGTGATGAAGAACCTCGGTGCGGTGCTTGAAGCCGCAGGCTCGTCGTTTGAAAAAGCGGTGAAGACCACCTGCTTTCTCGCGGATATGGGGGATTTCGGAACTTTCAACGAGATCTACGGCAGATACTTCACATCTCTTCCCGCAAGAAGCTGTGTGGCAGTAAAAACGCTTCCGAAAAATGTTCTTGTCGAGGTGGAAGTAATTGCCGAGATATGACGAGATACTGCACGGTTACAGCGGGGATCGTCCGCTCACACGGGAAGAAGCTGTTGTATTAGCTTCACTCGGATATGAAGGCGCAGTCGAAAGCACGGGAGAATAAAATGTAAGACCGCTCACATTTAAGTGAACGGTCTTTTTGGTCATATCACTTCCGGTTTTATGATACGCCCGCTGCCTCCGCAGTATTTCACGGTAAGTGTTATAAATCTATTGTGTGTTGTGCAAACTCGTACCCATGAGTTAGTCCATAGAAGAAGACGAGATCTCCGAAATTCCCATACATTGGTATATCCGCTTCCAAAACGGAACTGTATTTTTAATTCATTTCTCAGAATATCTGTCCGGGCAGTTTCAACTTTTCTTTGGGTGGGAAACTCTTGTCGAATTTCTCGACATCGGCATCATCTACGTAATATCCCTGCGGTGTCTTATACACACCCGTGACATCGTCAAGATAACCGCGTATCAGTTCCTTGCAGAGGAAAAATGACGAGTCTGCGTCCTCCGGAAGATCATGATACCTTATGCCGAATTTGCTTGCATAGTCAAACCCACTCTTGCCGTAAAAGCCGATATTTCCCTCGAACAGTACTGCACCGAATCCAAGCTCAACTGCCTTTTCAAGCGAATGATCCAGCAGTATCTTTCCGTAGCCTTTGCGTTTAAGATCGTTCGCAATGCAAATAGGTCCCATAGTAAGAACATCGATATCTCTGCCGTTATCGGCGCTTATTATTGTTTTCATAAAGATATTCTGTCCGATGAGTCTGCCGTCCTGCTCCATTACAAAGTCGAGCTCTTTTACGAATGCCGGATCGTTTCTTAGCACATGGATAACGTAGTGCTCCGTGCAGCCCGGACGATAGACATTCCAGAAGGATTCTCTGATAAGATTTTCGACTGCTCTGTAGTCGTCTTTTGTTTCCTTGCGTATTGTGTAATTGTTCATTGTGTTTTCTCCTTTGATAGTTTTTTCTTGTCAATAATTTCGACACTTCCGTGATAAATAAGATACAGGCCCGCACTCAGCAATGCCCTTTGTGGGCTGAATATCTTAATTGGATACTTATGATGTCTGTGTCGAACGCTTTAGATCTTAGAAAACTCTGAACAGCGAGGAAGAAAACCCGTCCCTTACTGAAAAGTAAGAGACGGGTCAGGCGGGCGCCTTCGCACCCTGTCTCTGCCGAACGCTTTAGATTTTTTGATAACTCCGGACAGCGAGGCAGAAAAAAACGTATGGCAGATAACTACCATACGGATCCGCCGCCCGCCGTCGCGGGCTGGTGCCGCTGACCGGACTTGAACCGGTACGTTGTCGCCAACGAGGGATTTTAAGTCCCTTGTGTCTGCCTATTCCACCACAGCGGCTTATATTAACTTAGTTATTATACCACAAACAACTCTGTTTGTCAATAGATTTTTGCAAGTAACTTCTCCGCCCGCGGATAACGTTTTATTCCGCAGGCGGAGTATTATGTCATATCAGGTGTAATCCACTACGTTCACCCACGATGCGAGGAACTCCTTTTCCTTCTCGTTTCCCTTTACAGACTGGGACGCGGCAACGATAGGCATCCATTTCTGCACATACTGCAGCGCCGTATCGGTCTTTTCACAGAACTTTCTCAGATACTGCTTACCGATATCCTCGTTGTGGGAAAGGCAGAACGTCAGGTACGTTCTCGCCGCATCGGCGGAGGCATTGCCCTGCGTAGCGTGCGCCCAGTCAATGATATATGGCGTGCCGTCGGGCGTTATTATCACGTTCGAGGGATTGAAGTCTCCGTGACAGAGTTTAAGATGCTTCGGCATGGATTCAAGCGTAGTATGCAGATCATACCGCACTGTTGCAGGGAACGCCGACGCAGATATCTTCGAGTGCATCTTGTCCTTCAGACGACCGAGGAGCTGACATTTGTGAGACTGAACTTCAAGCTGTAAATTCACGAAAAGTTCCATATATTCATCAAGCTTTTCGGGGTGTTCCTGCCACATCTGCATTAGTGTCTTTCCCTCTATGAAATCGGACACTATCGTCCACTTGCCGTCTATGGTTATGACCTCACGGACTTTCGGGATATTCAGTCCCGTAAGCTCCACACGCGCCTGATTGAGCGCCTCATTGAGTATGCCGTGTTTCGGGCAATCTGCATTGAAGACCTTGAGCGCCGCGTCACCGTCACGGTAAATAGTCTTATCCCTGCGCTTTGCAATTACATTATCGAGCTTCATTGTCTATCCCTCCTCAGTTCTTTTTTGCGCTTCCGCGCTTTGCTGCGGGAGCCTTTGCGAATTGTGTTTCATCGGGCATTTCCATCTCGCTGAAGGTTCCGCCGTAGTATGCGTTCATGTATATCTGACGCAGCTCGCTCATCAGAGGATATCTCGGGTTAGCGCCTGTACACTGATCATCGAACGCAGCCTCGGTCATCTCGTCCAGTGTTGCGAGGAAATCCTTCTCGCTTACGCCGTAGTCGGCTATTGTCTTCTTTATGCCGATACGTGCTTTCAGCTTTTCTATCGCGTCAATAAGGTTTTCAAGTTTCTCGCTGTCGGTCTTGCCGCCAAGCTTTAAATGGTCGGCTATCTCGGCATATCTCGCAAGGGTGTGCGGATGGTCGTACTGTGAGAATGTACCCATTTTCACAGGAGTTTCGGAAGCATTGTAACGCATAACATCACATATCACCAGCGCGTTAGCGATACCGTGAGCTATATGGTGGTACGCGCCGAGCTTATGGGCAAGGGAGTGGGAGATGCCGAGGAACGCGTTCGCAAACGCCATTCCTGCCATGGTCGCCGCATTCGCCATTTTCTCACGGGCTTCAACATCGGTCTGACCGTTATCGTAAGCACGGGGAAGGTACTCGAATATCGTATCGAGAGCTTTCAGAGCAAGCCCGTCGGTATAGTCTGTCGCCATTACCGACGCATACGCTTCAAGAGCATGGGTCACAGCGTCTATACCCGATGCGGCGGTAAGCCCCTTGGGCGCGCTCATGTGCATATCCGTGTCGACTATCGCCATGTCCGGCAGCAGCTCATAGTCAGCAAGCGGATATTTGCAGCCGTCCGACTTGTCGGTTATGACCGCGAAGGGAGTTACCTCCGAGCCGGTGCCTGCCGATGTCGGTACTGCCACGAAATACGCCTTCTCCCCCATTTTCGGGAAAGTGTAAACACGCTTGCGGATATCCATAAAGCGCATAGCCATGTCCTTGAAATCCGCCTCGGGGTGCTCATACAGCACCCACATTATCTTAGCCGCGTCCATTGCCGAACCGCCGCCCACTGCGATTATCACATCAGGCTTGAAAGAGGTCATAAGCGCCGCTCCCGCCTTTGCGCTGTCGAGAGTCGGGTCGGGCTCGACGTCGAAGAAGGTCTCGTGAACGATGCCGAGCTCGTCGAGCTTGTCGGTTATCGGCTTGGTGAAACCCGCACCGTACAGGAAATTGTCGGTAACTACGAACGCGCGCTTCTTGCCCATGACCGTTCCGAGCTCGTCAAGTGCCACAGGCAGGCAGCCTCTCTTGATATACACCTTTTCCGGTGCTCTGAACCAAAGCATTTTCTGTCTCCTTACCGCCACAGTCTTGATATTCAGCAGATGCTTGACGCCAACGTTTTCGCTGACACTGTTGCCGCCCCATGAGCCGCACCCGAGGGTGAGCGAGGGGGGCATTTTGAAGTTATAGAGGTCTCCGATACCGCCGTGTGAGGAGGGTGTATTCACAAGTATGCGTCCTGTCTTCATACGGGATTTGAATTCATCGAGTATGTCTGCTGCGGTATGCTCGTTCAGATATATCGATGAGGTATGTCCGTAGCCGCCGTCGGCTATCAGGTGCTCCGCCTTTCCGAAAGCGTCCCCTATATCCTTTGCCCTGTACATTGCAAGCACGGGAGAAAGCTTTTCATGCGCAAATTCCTCGGTTATGTCAACGCTTGTGACCTCGCCTATCAGCACCTTTGTGCCCGCAGGCACCTTCACGCCCGAAAGCTCAGCTATCTTCGCGGCGGTCTGTCCGACTATCTTCGCATTGACCGCGCCGTTTATTATAATCGTGCGGCGCACCTTGTCAAGCTCCTCGCCTTTGAGGAAATAGCAACCGCGACGCGCAAACTCACGTTTCACGTCATCATATATCTCGTCAAGGACTATCACCGACTGCTCAGACGCACATATCATGCCGTTGTCGAAGGTCTTGGAGTGTATTATCGAGTTGACCGCGAGCACTATATCCGCGGACTTGTCGATTATTGCGGGAGTATTGCCCGCGCCGACGCCGAGTGCCGGCTTTCCGCTCGAATACGCTGCCTTCACCATACCTGGACCGCCGGTAGCAAGGATAATATCCGCTTCTTTCATAACGAGCGTCGTCATGTCAAGGTTAGGCGCGTCTATCCATGAGATTATGTTCTCGGGTGCGCCCGCTCCGACTGCCGCGTCACGCACTATCCGCGCAGCTTCTATGGTGCTTTTCTTTGCGCGGGGATGAGGGCTGAATATGATGCCGTTGCGGGTCTTGAGCGCTATAAGCGCTTTGAATATCGCGGTCGAGGTGGGGTTGGTGGTAGGTATCACAGCGGCGATGACGCCGATAGGCTCGGCTATGCGCTGAACGCCGTAAGCCTTGTCCTCCTCGATGACCCCGCAGGTCTTTGTGTTTTTATAGGCATTGTAGATATACTCGGACGCGTAGTTATTCTTTATCACCTTGTCCTCAACTATACCCATGCCGGTCTCTTCGACCGCCATTTTCGCCAGCGGAAGTCTTTGCTTGTTCGCAGCGGACGCGGCTGCAAGAAATATCTTATCTACCTGCTCCTGCGTGAACGAAGAGTAGATGCGCTGTGCCTCGCGCACCCGCTTCAGCTCGGCTTCAAGCGCCTGAACGCTGTCAACGGCGGCTCTTTCCTTTTTTTCCATAAGAGTTCCCTCCTGTATTTATCCATTGTAAAGCTATTATATCACAGTTCTTTCCAATTATCAATAGAAAATATGGAAATTATGGCATAGTCGATACTGCACAGCTTTTGCAGCGGATAGATATTCATTCTTCCGATAATCTCCCGCTAAGCTCTTGAAAAAATATACTATATATGATATAATATAGATTTAGCGGACGCTCCACGTTCATTCTTTCTCACAGAGGTAAAATCATGAAAAAGATATTCGGATTTACAATAGGCGGGCTCAACCATAAGATATTGCAGCTCGTTCTCATAGATATGCTCGTTCTTGTGGCAGTTTTCATCGGGATGATGTACTACAAGGACAGAACTCTTGTAGATGTGGTTGAGTCCACAAGGAAAGAGCAGCAGGATGCCATAAGCACTATCTCGGAGGATACCCTCAACCAGGTCATCGAGGGTTCAATGGTCAAAACAAATGCGCTGCAGTCACACATAGCCGACACAATGTTCAGATCGATAAAAAAAGATGTGGTTACCCTGCAAACGCTTGCCGAGGAAATGTTCCGCAACAAGGACATCATAGTGCCTGGAGAGGTATCGCTTCCCGACCCTGCGAATGACGGCAAGATCACGGCTCAGGTGCTTTATGCCGAGGGCGTGGATTACCAAAAGTCACAGTATCTCCCGATAGCTTCACGCATGACGGATACCATGGCCGCTATGTACGGAAGCTCGGAGTACAAAACGAACGTGTTCATCGGATTTGAGGACGGAACTCACATAAGCGTTGACAGCATTTCTTCCGACAAGTTCGATGAAAACGGCAAGCTTATAACCTTCCCCGTCTGTGACAGACCGTGGTACACTAAAGCGGCTGAAACAGGCGATGTATGTTTCACAAGCGTTATAAGCGATATGTACACAGGCACTGAGTGCGTGACCTGCTCCGCGCCCGTTTATATGGACGGAAAACTTATCGGTGTCGTAGGTATAGATATTTTCCTTGACGCTGTGAATGAATATGTAAAAAGCTCGTTCTCAAACGGAAGTTTCATCTGCATAATCGACGGCAGCGGCAAGGTGATATTTTCCCCTGACGACAACGGCATATTCACGGTCGATGTCTCCGAAAATGCCGAGGATCTCCGTAAAAGCGAGAATAAAGAGCTTGCTGACTTTGTAACAGACGCTCTCAGAGAAAAAACAGGGCTCAGGACAGTGAATATCGGCGGCAGCGAGTATTACTTAGCCGCGACACCGCTGAGCTCCGTTGACTGGACGGTCGTATCCGTTGTCATAAAGGAAGTTACAAGGGTTCCCACAACACAGCTTCTTGACGAGTATGACCGCATAAACGAAAAAGCCACCGCGGCTTTCCGTGACGGAACAGCCGCAGCGGCACAGGCTATGCTTATCATAACCGTCTGCGTATTCGTAATAAGTATCACCGGAGTAGTTCATTTCGCGGGCAAGATAGTGAAACCGATAGAAAGCATGACCGCTGAGATAATCGAGGGGAGCAGAACAGGAAAGCTCTTTGAGATGAAAGACGAATATAATACCGACGACGAGATAGAAGTGCTCGCACGGTCATTCGATGACCTATCAAAGAAAACCAGACAGTACATCATCGACATCACCGAGATCACCAAGGAAAAGGAACGCATAGGCACGGAGCTCGGTCTTGCACGAAAGATACAGGCGGATATGCTGCCGAACATCTACCCTGCTTTCCCGAACAGACCCGAGATAGACATTTACGCCACAATGACCCCTGCTAAGGAGGTCGGCGGTGATTTCTACGACTTCTTCCTTATCGACGACGACCACCTCGGCATGGTCATGGCGGACGTTTCGGGCAAGGGCGTGCCTGCCGCGCTCTTTATGATGATGTCAAAGATACTCATAAACAACTACGCCATGCAGGGCGGCTCACCCGCCCAGGTGCTTGCACAGACCAACAACGCAATCTGCAAGAAGAACGACGAGGAGATGTTCGTGACAGTATGGTTCGGCGTGCTTGAAATATCCACGGGAAAAATAACAGCCGCCAACGCAGGCCATGAATTCCCTGTCATACGCAAAGCAAACGGTGATTACGAGCTTTACGAGGACAGACACGGCTTTGTCATCGGCGGTCTTGCCAATACAAAATATAAAGAATACGAAATTTACCTTGAAAAAGGCGGAGCGCTCTTTCTTTACACGGACGGTGTTCCGGAAGCTACAAACACAGAGGACGAGCAGTTCGGCACCGACCGTCTTATAGAAGCGCTCAACGCTCAAAAGGAGCTCGGTCCGAGACAGCTCCTCCCCGAGTTAAAGGTCGCCATAGACGAATTTGTCGGAGAGGGCGAGCAGTTCGACGACCTGACAATGCTTGCGTTAACGCTTATCTGAGCCTATCTCCACGAAACGCTGTTGTCCCCTACCGTCAGCACATAGATATTGCAGTATTGCGCCTGCCACCATAGACAGTCCTCGTAGTGATTTCCCATGAATGCGTCGCAGATAACACCTGAGCCTTTTATGTCCCCCGTATCCGAGGCTACCGCATAGCCATAGACGTGTGAGCCGTCCTCGGAAACGATATACACCTCGGAACCGAATGGTATAACGTCAGGGTCAACTCCGCAGGAGCCTACGACAAGCGGTCGTCCGCTGTATGTTCCCGCTCCCACGGGAGCCGCGTAAGCCGTGACCTTGCCGTTGAGCATGAACGCGTACTCGGTAGGTATTCCGTTTTCGAGCTTATATCGACCCTCGCCGCGCTTGCTGTACGGAGTATTCAGCGCTGTGCCTTGTGCTATGACTTCATTTACCGGGTCGGTCATTCTCATATCAACCATTTCACTGTTGACCTTCGCCCCGTTGACGTACTTGTCGCGTATGGTTATAGACACGAGCCCGTCAACGCCCTCGGTCTCCACCTCTGTATCGCCTATCTTGAGCTGCGTGGAATCCCTGTACTCTGTATCATACGGAATATTCTGGGTCTTCTCCCTCTCGCGGTATTCAACGCGGTTCACAGCTATCTTCATGCCCTCGCTCACGACAGTTTCGGGCGAAACGCTAAGCTCGTCATCCTCGTTTACCTTTATGCGTTCGCGCGCTATCAGTTCTCCGACGGTCACGCCCGCCGCATATACCTCACGCGTCTCACCGTCAGCCGAAATGTACACGGGAAATGCGCGGGTTACAGCTATGGTGCAGTCTCCCGTGATCGTCTCGTCATCTCCGGGGCTAACGCTGTCATACTCACCGAGCGTAATGCCGGCACGGGAAAGCGTCCATTCAACGCTTTCTCCGCGCAGAGCGCGTATATCCTTCTCCTCACCGTCAACAAGCACCTTGACGTATGGCGCACGCTCAACAGCGATCTCGAACTCGCCGTTGGCACCGCAGCCCGCGTATGTTATGACATCAAACGGGTGGAGCTTGCTGCGCTGCTCAAGGATATATTCATCGATATTGGCGGCACGGGTGAAAAACTCGCTCTTTTCGCCGTTGTCGATGAAAACTGCCGGATTCTGCGGCTCTGTTATCTTTGCAGCACATACGGCGGTCAGCGCGGTGATTAATGTCGCAGTTGATATTATTGCGGCAGCTGCACCCGTTACAGCTCCGCTCTTTCTTGAATAAAAATTCTTTGGCATACTGATCACCCTCCTGTCAGAGCCATTTTTTATTTTACGGCTCCGTTTGAAGATATCTTCATTAATCAGTATTGCCGTTTTTTTCAAATTATACCGCTTGTATGTAGTTAAGTCAAATAAACCGACTTGTTGAAAATTGTTGAAATTCAACAAATTCTATTATTTTTTCTGTTGAAAACAGCCTGTCCGACTGTTATCTTCGGAAACAATTCGGCAATATTTATACTTTCGGTATATTTAAAAGCGACATTTTTGACAAATCGTTAAAAACAGCCTAAAAAGTATATTTTCTATTACTCTGTTTTCCCAAGTATGGCGTCGATAAGCTCATACGGTTCCTCCCCAACGGGTATCACAGGAACTCCGAGCTTTTCTATGACACTATCGAGGGTCATATTGTCGAGGAATATATCCTCGTCGGCTTTAAGCATTGCTTTCGGTATCAGTACACGCTCACCGAGCTGCTCCGCAGATGCCGAAAGCTGCGACAGAAGGTCGCTTCCGGTCACAAGCCCTGCAACCGTTACAGTCTCGCCGAAAAACCTGTTGCTTATGGCATACACATTCACCCGACAGCCCGTGAACCGCTCACTCAGCTTGTCCGAAAGCGCTCTCATCAGCGGAGCGGCAAGAGCTCCCGTGGCGATCGTCACCCTGCGCGGAAGAGTATCGGGCTCCCGCTCGTCAAGCTCCTCCATGAACCCGTCCCGCAGGTATGACCACATTCCCACGCCGTTTTCGTACTGGTCGAAGCTTCCATAGTATTCGGCAGGCGGGAGCTCGCGCTCAGCCGTGATGAACAGCTCGTCGGCAGGATAAACTACCCGCTCGCCGTACTCCGACAGCATTTTTTCTCCGAAACTCTCGATTATGTCCACAGCTTCCCCTGCGGAGGTCTTGTCATGCAGCGCTATCTGCGGCAGCCCCGCGCGGTACTTTGTCGCGCCGAACGGCACAACAGCTATGCTTTGCACCGACGGGTACAGCGCCGTAAGGTCGTTAAGTGTGCGCCTTAGCTGCTCACCGTCGTTCCAGCCGCGGCACAGCACGATCTGGCAGTTCATGGTAATGCCGCCCTCAGCCATTTGCCCGATATATCTGAGCACATCGCCGGCGAAACGGTTGCAAAGCATCTTCTTCCGCAGCTCCGGGTCGGTGGTATGAACGGAAACATTGACATTCAGTTTCATCTTGATGATACGCTCGATGTCGCTCTCGGTCATATTTGTAAGAGTGATATAGCTGCCCTGAAGGAAGCTGAGACGGCTGTCATCGTCTTTGAAATACAGCGTTTCTCGCATACCCGGCGGGAGCTGGTCGATAAAGCAGAACACACATCTGTTGCGGCAGGAATGTTTCTTGTCCATAAGATACGTTTCAAAGTTCAGCCCGATGTCGTCATAATCGTCCCGCTTGCGGACTTTCACCGTACGCGAACCGAGGTCGAGTTTTAAGGTGCGCTCATAGCAGTAAAAACCATAGTCCAGCGCATCATTTATCGCGTGACCGTTGATAGCTTCGAGTGTCTCCCCTGCTTTTACTCCCGCCTTTGCGGCAGGCGACCCGGGCGTGACCGATGTTATGACCACTGACATATGCGCACCTCCCTCCGTATAAAGAAAAACAGCGATACCTTACGGCATCGCTGTCGATCGCGATCAAGACTCTACGGCATCAGTCAGCGTTCTGAGCGATGACTTCCTTGCCCTTGTAATAACCACAGTTGCCGCAAACTCTATGTGCAAGCTTGAGCTCACCACAGTTGCTGCAGCGTGAGAATGCAGGTGCAGATAACTTCCATACCTGTGAACGTCTCTTATCACGTCTTGCCTTTGATACTTTTCTCTTCGGAACTGCCATTATTCGCACCTCCCTTAAAACTGCGTAATTTATGATATCGTATGCATAAATGCTATCCGAAAATCAGCACGATACAAATTATACCACAAAACGCATCATTTGTCAATAGAAATCAAAGATATTTTTTTACACTTTCGGGTAAATCGCTGCTCTCAGCAGAAATTGTGAATGTTACAGTAACATTCTCGGTGATAACGGCGATTCTGTCGAGCATTGTGCCTACCTGCTCAAGGTCACGGCCTACGATACGAAGAGTTCCGTCGATGAAGATATCGGTGATGTCATAGTTTGAAGCAAGCATGCCTGCGATGAAGCCGTACATATCGTCATAGTCCTTGATCTTGTAGTCCTCAATATTGATCAGGCGGATCTTGTGGTAAATGTCAACATTAAGGGAAGAACCGTACTGAATGGCAACGACGTTGCCCTTGCTCTCCTTTTCCGCGGTATGGATCGCGTCTATGAGAAGCTTTGTTTTTCCTGCTCCCTTTTTACCTGCGATTAGTTTTACCATAATGAAATTCCTCCGTTTGTTTGATGTTTATTGTGGGCTCATCGCCCGCTAAAGAGCCGCTTACGGCTCAATTTAACCTTGCTTCGAGCTCGGCTTTTCTGTCCTCGTAACCGGGCTTGCCGAGAAGTGCGAACATATTCTTCTTGTAGCTCTCAACTCCTGGCTGATCGAAAGGATTAACGCCGAGCATATAGCCGGAGATCGCGCAGGCCTTCTCAAAGAAGTAGATCATGTAGCCGAGCTCGAATTCGTTGAGCTCCGGTGCTTCAAGCACGATGTTCGGTGTGCCGCCCTCGGTATGCGCGAGCACTGTTCCCTCAAACGCCTTGCGGTTCACCACGGACATATTCTGCTCCGCGAGGAAGTTGAGCCCGTCGCCGTTTGACTCCAGCTTTTCTATGTAAAAATCCTTCTGTGACTTTTCAAACTGTACCACGGTCTCAAACAGGATATTTGAGCCGTCCTGAATGAACTGACCAAGGGAATGCAGGTCTGTGGAGAATACAGCGCTTGACGGGAAGAGTCCCTTTCCGTCCTTGCCCTCGCTCTCGCCGTAGAGCTGTTTGAACCACTCGTTCATCATAGCGAACGAAGGCTCATAAGCTACCAGCATTTCGACCACGCGTCCCTTGCGGTAGAGTATATTTCTCAAAGCTGCGTACTTATAGCAGTCGTTCTTGTTTATATCTGGGTCATTGAGACCGTCCATAGCAGCCTTAGCGCCGTTCATCACTGCGTCGATGTCACAGCCCGCAACAGCTATCGGGAGAAGTCCAACAGCAGTCAGCACGGAAAATCTTCCGCCAACGTTGTCCGGGATAACGAAAGTCTCATAGCCGTTCTTGTCCGAAAGCTCCTTCAGCGTACCTCTGCGGGCATCTGTGGTAGCAAATATGCGCTCCTTTGCTCCGTCAGCACCGTACTTCTTTTCGAGAAGCTCTCTGAAAACTCTGAAAGCGAGTGCGGGTTCGGTAGTGGTACCGGACTTTGAGATGATGTTCACAGAGAAATCCCTTCCCTCAACGAGAGAGATGACGTCGTTAAGGTATGTGGGGCTTATTGTGTTGCCGATGAAGTATATCTCGGGAGTATCCTTCTTCATTGAGTTGTAGAGGCTTGAACGCAGAGCCTCAATAGCAGCTCTTGCGCCGAGGTACGAGCCTCCGATACCGATGACGATGAATACTTCGCTGTTCTTCTTTATCCTCTCCGCGGCAGCTTTTATCCTCGCAAATTCTTCCTTGTCATAGTCGCCCGGAAGAGACGCCCAGCCGAGGAAATCGTTTCCGAGACCGGTCTTTGAAGAAAGGAGCTCATGCGCCGCCGTTACTGCGGGCTGTATTCCCTTGTATTCATGCTCCGATACGAACTGTGACAGGTATCTGTCTGTTACTTTGAGTGCCATTTTATATGTCTCCTTTTTTTGCTGCGGTATTTTATCTTTGACCGCACCTTTCCTTTGCAAAACTATTATACCTTATATTTCATTTTTTTTCAAGTGGTTTTGAATTATGACAACATATTTGTCGAAATCATACAAATCCTTGCACACAATTTGTGCAGTTTGTCAATTGCATATAGCGCTTCACATATCCTCCCACGGCGGCATATAATGCAGAAAAACGTTGACACGGGAGGACAAATACCATGTGCGGAATAGCAGGAAGAGTTGATTTCGGCAGCAGCCTTGAACAATACGGAGATATACTTGCAAAGATGAGCGGAAGCATAGCCCACCGCGGACCAGACGCTCACGGCGAGTACAGTTTCCCCGGGTGCAGGCTCGCTCACAGACGTTTAAGCGTCATAGACCCTGAGAACGGCGCTCAGCCAATGACTTACTCGGGGTACGCTGTCGTTTACAACGGTGAGCTTTACAATACCTCAGAGCTTCGGGCGAAACTGAAAAACCTCGGACATACATTTGACACCTCAAGCGACACCGAGGTGCTGCTGAAAGCATACGCGGAATGGGGCGAGGGCTGCCTTGAACGGCTCAACGGCATATTCGCGTTCGCAGTGTGGAGCGAGCGGGAAAGAAAGCTCTTCATAGCAAGAGACCGTGCAGGCGTGAAACCGCTGTTTTATGCCATTCTGCCCGGGGCTCTCGTGTTCGCGTCGGAAATCAAGGCTCTTTTCTGTGACCCGCAGATAAAGCCGCAGCTCGACGAGGAAGGCGCGGCATCGCTTATGCTGCTCGGACCCGCGCGCAAAAGCGGTCACGGCGTATTCAGAGGGATAGAGGAGCTTCGTCCGGGAGAGTGCGCGCAGTTCGACGAGAACGGGCTGAAAAAGCACGCGTACTGGAGACTTGAAGCAAGACCGCATACCGAGTCGCTATCCGATACTGCCGACCACCTCGGCACGCTTATCCGCGACAGCATCGAACGTCAGCTCGTAAGCGACGTGCCGCTGTGTACATTCCTTTCGGGAGGGCTGGATTCCAGTCTTATAAGCGCTGTCGCAGCAAGGAAATACGCCGGCGAGGGCAAGGTGTTATCTACCTATTCGATAGATTACAAGGACAACCGAAAGAATTTCGTGGCATCGGACTTTCAGCCCGACGAGGACGCTCCGTGGATAGTGAAAATGAGCGAATACATCGGCTCTCAGCACACGAATGTCGTCATCGACTCCCCTGACCTCGCGGACGCTCTCGACCCGTCCATGACTGCGCGCGACCTTCCCGGAATGGCTGATGTGGACAGCTCGCTGTACCTTTTCTGCGGAGAGGTCAGAAAACGTTTCGTTGTGGCGCTCAGCGGCGAATGTGCCGATGAACTTCTTGGCGGATACCCCTGGTATCATAAGCCCGAGCTGCTCTATGCGGAAGGGTTTCCGTGGTCACGTTCCACAGACCAGCGTTCCGGGCTCCTGCGCGCAGAGCTTGCCGAAAAAATATCGCCCTTCGAGTACGTAAAGCAGGCAGCGGACGATACTGTCAAGGATATGTCCGTTCTCGACTGCGACAGCCGCGAGACAATAGCCCGCAGACGTATGTTCATGCTGAACTTCTACTGGTTCATGCAGACGCTTCTCGACAGGAAAGACCGCTGCTCCATGGCGCACGGGCTTGAAGTGCGCGTGCCGTTCTGTGACCACCGCATCGCCGAGTACGCATATAATATCCCATGGGAGTTCAAATCACTGGGAGGACGCGAGAAGGGACTGGTTCGCAGGATATCCGAGAAGTATCTGCCGCATGACGTGGCATGGCGCAAGAAATCCCCCTACCCCAAGACACACAACCCGAGCTACGCAAAGCTGGTTTATGACCGCTTTGTGAGGCTGATGAACGAGCCCGAGCGCCGCCTTAACGTACTGCTCGACAACGGGAAGATACACGAGCTTATAGATACCGAGGGAGCAAGCTTCACCGGGAACTGGTACGGTCAGCTCATGACCGCGCCGCAGATGTTCGCTTACCTCTGTCAGCTTGAAATGTGGCTGCGCACATACGACCCGCAGATACTTTTCTGATATGTCAAAAATACTTGCAATTTGAAAATATATATGGTATAATAGATGTTGCAATATTTTTGGAAAGGAAAGCTCAGAAATGTTCAACAAAGAAGAATTTTTGAAAAGCTTTGAAAGCATCATATCCGAGGAATACGGCATTGCCGTTTCCGAAGCCACTCCGCAGCAGATACACTTCGGTGTCTCCTGCGCAGTAATGCGCTCCATATCAGAAAACTGGGAAAAGAGCAAAAAGGCGCACCTCAGTACCCGCCGTGCCTGCTATTTTTCAATGGAGTTCCTCGTGGGACGCGCAATATACAACAATCTGCTGTGCCTCGGAATTACGGACGACGTTGACGCGGCGCTGAAGGAAGTCGGCGTTGACCTTGCCGACCTCGAAGAGATAGAGGACGCAGCCCTCGGAAACGGCGGTCTCGGAAGACTCGCCGCCTGCTTCCTCGACAGTGCCGCTACTCTTGACCTGCCGCTGGACGGCTATGGCATACGCTATAAGTACGGCCTTTTCAAGCAGTCTATCGTTGACGGTTTCCAGCGTGAGGAAGCCGACGACTGGACAAAATACGGCGACCCGTGGAGCAAGCGCGTGAATGCCGATACCGTGACCGTAAAGTACGGCGACCAGACCGTGAACGCTGTGCCCTACGATATGCCCATTGTAGCATACGGCACCGATCACATAAGCACCCTTCGCCTGTGGCAGGCTGAACCGATAAAGGAATTCGACTTCGACCTGTTCAACAGTCAGAAATACGATGAAGCCTGCCGCGAGCAGCGCATGGCGGAGGATATCTCCCGCGTGCTTTACCCCAACGACGACACCCGCGAGGGCAAGATACTGCGCCTTAAGCAGGAATACTTCTTCTCCTCCGCGTCCGTGCAAGACATCGTGAAGAAGTTCAAGCGCGGCGGCGGCGATATCCGCAGATTTTACGAGAAAATAACCATTCAGCTCAACGATACCCACCCCGTCATCTCTATCCCCGAGCTTATCCGCATACTCGTTGACGAGGAGGGGCTTGACTTCTTCGAGGCTCTTGAGATCGCAAAGAAGACCTTCAACTACACCAACCACACCATAATGGCGGAGGCTCTTGAAAAGTGGAGCGCCGACATTATTAAGGAAGTCGTTCCGCGTATATACGGCATAATCCTCCAGATAAATGAAGCTTTCATCGGAGAGCTCTACAAGAAGGGTATGTACAAAAACGAGATAGACCCCATGAAGATAGTTGCGGGAGACCTTATCCACATGGCAAGAATGGCTATCTATTGCGGTTCTTACGTGAACGGCGTTGCTGAGATACATACCGAGATACTCAAAAACGACGCTCTCAAGGAATGGTATAAGCTGTACCCGAAGAAGTTCCAGAACAAGACCAACGGCATCACTCCCCGACGCTGGCTCGCGCTTTGCAACAAGGAACTTTCCGCGCTCATCAACGAGCTCAACAAGGGTACAGAGTGGATGACCAACCTCGATGACCTGCAGAAACTCAAATGGTTCGCTGATGACAAGCATGAACTCCAGAGATTCATGGACATCAAACATACAAAGAAGGTGCAGCTCGCAGAGTACATCAAGGAGCACGAGGGTGTTGAGATAAACCCCGACAGCATCTTCGACATTCAGATAAAGCGTCTGCACGAATACAAGCGCCAGCTCCTCAACGCTTTCGGAATACTGTATATCTACTACGGTATCAAGGACGGCTCGATAAAGAACTTCCACCCGACAACATTCATATTCGGTGCGAAGTCCGCTCCCGGCTACCGCAGAGCGAAGGCAGTCATAAAGTACATCAACGAGATAGGCAGGATAGTGAACGAAGACCCCGAGACACGCGACCTGCTGAAAGTCGTTTTCGTACAGAACTACCGTGTTTCCTATGCCGAGAAGCTCGTTACCGCTGCTGATGTCTCCGAGCAGATATCCACCGCGGGCACGGAAGCAAGCGGTACAGGCAACATGAAGCTCATGCTCAACGGTACTGTTACCCTCGGAACTCTCGACGGTGCTAATGTTGAGATAGTGCAGGAAGCGGGAAAGGAAAACAACTACATCTTCGGCGCAACGGTGGAAGAGCTTGAAAGCATAATGAAGATCTATGATCCGCGCTATACGGTTGAAAAGGATCCCAAGATTGGACGCGTTGTCCGCAGCCTTATCGACGGTACAGTGAACGACGGCGGCAGCGGAGATTTCCGCGAGCTTTACTATTCGCTCATGGACGGCGCTCACTGGCACAGAGCCGACAATTACTATGTAATAGGCGACCTGGACAGCTACGTAAAGGCGAAGCTCAAGCTCAACAAGGATTACTCCGACAAATTCGCGTTTGCGAAGAAGTGCTGGATGAACATGGCTTGCGCCGGCAAGTTCAGCTCCGACAGAACCATCTCCGATTACGCAAAGGAGATCTGGAAGATAGAAAAGGTCACATTATAAAGCGCGCCCCGGCAGTAAATACACTGTCGGGGCTTAGTTATTTCTTTCTGTTCGTCGGCGCGCCGAATCTGCGAAGCTCGCTGCTTCGCTCGTACTTTTCCGCGCTGTCGATACTGCCGCTCGGTACCATTCCTGTGCAGTCGCCTGTGCTTACCGCTCCCGTGAGCGTCATATCGTCATCCAGCGGGAATTCATTGTGGGAACCGCGTGCTTTCTTTTTGTCCTGCATTGTCATCACTCTCCGTTCTGCAATTATTATGTGCAGTTTCCGTGCAATTATAAGCAAAACGTTTTTATCATCAGAATGTGAAATCGAGCGGCTCTTCGGGCTCAGATGCCGGAGCGGACCCAGGAGCTGTATCCGGCTCAGAGGGCAGCAGATCGTCGCCCTTGGCATCGGGCTCAAGCGGCAGAAGATCGAAATCGCCCGACATATCATCTTCACCGCTGTCGGGCTGCGGGAGCTTATCATCGAACTTGAAAACATCCTCTTCCTTCTTCGGCGGCTTTGCGATTATCGGACGCGCCACCTCGCCTATCTGCGAGATATTCTTAAGCTCAACGGTATGGTTGCTCGGGGTGATCTGTATCTCGGTATCACCGCCGGGAGCGTCGGGATTTGCCGACGGGTCAAGAGCAGTAACATCACCGAATTGTCCGTAATATGCCTTGTCGCCGTGCATACGCATATAATGCTTATCGAGCAGAGTATCGCTTATTCGTGTGAGACCGAACTGGAAGTTGGTATTATACACAGCCATGTGCGCGATCTCTTCGAGCACCACCGCGTTCTCAACTGCCTTTTCGGGGGTAATGCCCCATGTAAACGGTCCGTGCTGCGCCACAAGGCACGCCTGGACTTCCATGCAGTCAAGGTTTCTCCTTGCAAGTGTGTCAACGATAGCATAGCCGGTGTTCTTCTCGTAATCTGCGGTTATCATGTTTTCTTCAAGAGGCATGGTACAGGGTATATCGCCGTAGAAGTAATCCGCGTGAGTCGTACCGTAAGCGACGATGTCAAGTCCTGCCTGCGCCCATACGGTAGCAAAACGGGAATGTGTATGTACTATGCCGCCAAGCTCTTCGTAAGCCTGGTACAGCGCAAGATGAGTGAGGGTGTCGGAAGACGGACGGTACTTCCCCTCAACGACAACGCCCTCCATATTTACAACTACCATGGAATCCGGTGTAAGCTCATCATATGAAACTCCCGACGGCTTTATAACAACAAGTCCACTCTTGCGGTCTATTGCCGAAACATTTCCCCAGGTCAGTATAACAAGCCCGCTGTCACGGAGCTGAATATTGCATTTGCAGACGCGTTCCTTGAGTTCTTCTAACATAGCAACCTCCAGATATTTGCAGTTCATCAAAGTAGAATGGATCGGGGTATTTTCACCTACCCAGCATACATCTACAACTTATATTATACACCTATTATATATTTTTTTCAACTACATTCAAAAATTTCTACAAATCTTATTAATTGCCATGCGTTTTATTGGTTATTTTCACCATTTTCAGCTGACAGTTATGAAGAACTCCTTTTTTACTCTTCCGTTTTCATCGAATTCTATACCGTCACGTTCAAGCAGCTCACGCTGGACATTCTCACCGCCGAAAGCAAACGCGCCTGACACCTCGCCGAAACGGTTCACCACACGATAGCATGGTATATTATCGGGGTCGGGATTAACGTGCAGCGCATACCCTACGACCCGCGAAAGCCGCTTATTCCCCACAAGCTGCGCCACCTGACCGTAGGACGCGACCTTTCCCCGCGGGATAGACCGAACAACATGGTATATCATCTCAAATGTGTTCATCCGTTCTCTTCCTCTAAGCGGTCAAGCTCCGCCATCCACAGCGCCGCCGACGCGTCAGACGGCATCTCAAATCCGCCGCGGGGCGACAGGCTTATCTCGGTGACTCCCGCGCCGTCCGGCAGACAGGAGCGCTTGAACTGCTGTGAGAAGAACCGCTTTATGAACACCCGCAGCCATTTCAGTATCGTTTTTCCGTCATACTCGTCCTCAAATGCTTTCAGAGCTATTCGGTAAAGCTTTGCGGGAGAAGCCCCGCGGCACAGGATATGGTACAGGAAGAAGTCATGGAGCTCATACGGACCTACGCTGTCCTCGGTCTTCTGCGCTATCTCGCCGTTTTCGGCAGGCAGCAGCTCAGGGCTCACCGGAGTATCGAGTATGTCATGCAGCACCTCGCAGAGCTTTTCGTCACCGCACCTGTCGGCGTATGTCTCCACCACCGAGCGTATCAGCGTTTTCGGCACAGAGGCGTTCACACCGTACATGGAGATGTGGTCGCCCGCGAATGTTGCCCAGCCCAGTGCCAGCTCCGACAGGTCGCCGGTGCCGATCACAAGTCCGTTCTCGTCGTTGGCGATATCCATGAGCACCTGAGTGCGCTCACGCGCCTGAGCGTTCTCATAAGCGGTATTGTGCAGCTTCGGGTCATGCCCGATGTCTTCAAGGTGGCGGCTGACGCTGTCGGTTATATCTATCTCCCGAAGCTGTGCGCCGATGAGCTTGCACAGACGGTGCGCATTGCGGCGAGTTCTTTCAGATGTGCCGAAACACGGCATAGTTACTGCCGCTATATCATGCCGGGAATGCCTCAGCCACAGCATGGCTTCCGAGCATACAAGCATCGCCAGCGTGCTGTCAAGTCCGCCGGATATGCCTACCACAAGTTTCTTCACGCCGATATGCTGTACCCGCTTTACAAGCCCCGCAGCCTGCATACGAACGGTCAGACGGCACTTTCTTGCCCGCTCCTCCGAATCGTCCGGAACGAACGGCAGCTTTGTATATTCACGGGTAAGCTCCGTGGGCTGTGGGATCAGACTGAACTCTGTCGCTTCCCGCGAGCCTTTCCAGTACCCGCCGCTGTTTGTACGCCGCATGAACATCAGCGCGCCGATGTCTGCCTCAGCTGTTATAAGCTCGTTGTCGAAAAGCTCGCTCTCGGCAAGGATCTCACCGTTCTCGGCTATCATGCTGTGCCCCGAGAAAACGTGGTCGGTAGTGCTCTCGCCGCTTCCCGAGTTGGAGTAAACATAAGCACAGCACAGGTCTTCCGACTGAGAGGAGACACGGCGGCGGCGTTTTGCAGCATTTCCGTGTTTCTCGCTCGAATCAGAAAGGCACACTATCACATTTGCCCCGTCGATAGAAAGCAGCCCCGATATGCTGTTCGGAGCCATAAGCTCGGTACCGAACTCGACGCCGATACAAAGGTCCGGGTATTCCGCACAGCGAAGCATCTCTCTTCCAAAGCAGCCCTCATAGTCGCCCGGGACGAAATACCGCCTTTCTGAGACTGTCAGGTCGATCTTGGGGAACACCTTTATGACTTCGCCTTTTGTGAACACTGCCGCGCAGTTGCGCAGCGCGCCTTTTACGCGCATGGGAAGCCCTATCACGCATATCATGTCAAATCCTGCCGCTGCGCTCACTATACGCCTGAAAGCGCGCTCCGCCCCGTCAATAAGCGTACTCTGCAAAAACAGGTCGCCGCACGTCGCGCCGGTCACACACAGCTCCGGCAGCGCAAGCAGTCTCACCCCGCGCATATACGCGTCTGTTATCGCGGAAATAATGCTGTCCGCATTGAATTCGCAGTCGCCCGGTCTTATTTCAGGTGAGACCGCGCCTATACGTATAAATCCGTCCTTCATTCCTTCCTCCGTTATCACGAACGGCTCCCGATGAAACGGGAGCCGCACAAAACTATTCCCGCGCAGCGCCCTCAGGTACGCGCGTTATGCATTTCTATAAGTCTCTCCTTCTGCTTCTTGGCAGTGTTCAGGAGCTCACTGTAATCAACTTTTTCGCGGCTGCGGAGAAGCTCGGTGATACGGCTTATCGGCTCATAGATCGGCGTTATTGAGATATTGCCGTACATTCCTTTGAGAGCATGAGCCACCTCAAACGCCTTATCGAGCTCACCCGCGCCGATAAGCTGTTCAAGCTCGTCTATACGCGTATCGGGGATACAGCTTTTCACAAGGTCGATGTAAAACGACTCGTCGTTGAGACATCTCGAAACGCCCTCGTCAACATTTGCTCCGTAATTGCGAAGATTATCAATTGTTATCATGTCATTCTCCGTTCTCAGTGCTGATTGACCGTTGCTTCAATAAACTTTTCAAACTCCTCGGGAGGAACAGGCTTTGAGAAGTAATAGCCCTGGATAAGGTGGCAGCCCATTTTCTTGAGCAGCTCGTACTGTTCCTTGGTTTCAACGCCCTCCGCGATGACCGGGATATTCAGGAAGCTTGCGATGTCTATCATAAGCTGCACCATTTTCATATCCTTCTCGTTGTCGCACATCTTCTTTATGAACATCATGTCCAGCTTCAGCGCGTCGATAGGCAGAGAACCCAGCATATTGAGGGAGGAATAGCCCGAGCCGAAGTCATCCATTTCCACTCTGAACCCGTCACTGCGCAGCTTTGTCACTGTTTCGATTATCTGCGCGGAGTTGTCGGTATAAGCGGACTCGGTTATCTCAAGCAGGTAATCGTGGGGCTCAAGACCGCTGCTCTTCACGATATCCAACAGGTCTTTCTCAAGGTCGGGGTCATATATATCCATTCTCGAAACGTTCACGGAGACAGGAATGGTGATACCGAACTTGTCTCTCCACGCGCGAATCTGCGCGGCAGCCTCTCTCCAGACGAAAGCGTCGAGCTTTTTAACAAGACCGTTCTTCTCGAACAGGGGTATGAAGCTTCCCGGGGTTACAAAACCGTATTCGGGGTGTTCCCAGCGGATAAGTGCCTCGGCGCTTGACAGCACGGGCTCATCACCTGTGATGTTGTATTTCGGCTGATAATATACCTTGAACTGATGCTCATTCACACCGGCGTCCATATCGCCTATGAGCTTTTCGGAGTAGATCTCGCGCTCATGCATCTGGTCATCGTAAAGTGAGAAGCTTGTAGTGTAGCTGTTTCTGAGTGAGTTGCAGGCGATAGTAGCCTTGTCGAAGCGCGCCTCGATATCGGTGCTCTTGTCGCACTTAGGATAAACGCCCATTCTGAGGTTTATCCTCGAATTTCCGACGATAGAGAACAGCTCCGACGTAATGCGGTGGAGCATCGCTTCATAACCGTCCTGGTGATTCATATATACGAGGAAGGTATCCGCTTCACAGCGGCAGGCTATTCCGTCGGTCTCGTCAAGTATGCGGTTGAGCTGTCCTGCTATGGACGAAATAATAGTATCGCCGAACAGTCTTCCGTTGAGCTCGTTTATAAGGTGGAAACGGTTTATATTAATAGAAATGCAGTCCATTTCCGTATCGGGATAATACTGGTCATGCCGTCTTGCGTGCTGGAAGAAGAAATCCTTTGTGTAAAGCCCTGAAAGTGAATCTGTCTCAGTAGCGCTTATTATGCTGTTATCCTCGGCAAGCTCTATTGAACGCCTTACTCTTGCAAGGATGACCTCAGGCATATCGTAGGGTTTCGGGATAAAGTCGGCCGCGCCGAGCTGGAGGCTCTTGACCTCTGCGGTACGCTCCGATGTGAGCACGATAACGGGTATCCTTGACAGATCGGGGTCGTCATGCAGCAGCGCCAGCAGCTCATAGCCGTCCATTTTCGGCATTATAAGGTCAAGAAGTATCATGGAAAGCGTCTTTTCGCGCTTTCTGATAAGGTCGAGAGCTTCCTCTCCGTCCTCAGCATATATAACATCGTATTCTTCTTCGATTATCTTTCCGAGCAGTCTTCTGTTGATATGCTCGTCATCAACGATAAGCACGAGTCTTTTT
>JAGBLA010000087.1 GCA_017635675.1 Ruminiclostridium sp. | reverse complement strand
CGGATCATCTTACTGCAAAAACTTGTCTCTCAAAGCTGTTCGCTGTGTTTCTCCGACACCAAGTTCCTGTTCAAGATATCCATTCACTGAGCCGTAATTCTCTTTCAGCCAATCCAACGCATTTGTCATTGTTTCTGAATTTACCTGATCCATAGCCATAAGATAGGTGTCGATCTTTTCTTCGGGAATGCCGTGTTCAGCCAGGAGCTGACGTTCTCCTGTGATACTTTCCGCATTAAATTCATTAGTCAGCATATAATCCTCAAGCATCGTCTCTTCATCAACGCCCAGAGCCGACAGTATCAGCATTGCGGCAACTCCGGTACGATCCTTTCCCTGCGAACAGTGAAACAGCATACTTTCGCCTTCCGGCAGAGCAAGCAGCTCTTCAAAAAACTGCCGATAGCCCTCTTTTCCCTGTGCGCCCATAAGAAACTCCACATACATCTGATCGGATACGAGCCCGGCATCTACCGCAGCTAGCAGCTGCGTCATTCTGTCGGTGGGATCTTCGCTCTCCGCCAGCAGCTCCGACATTCTGACTCTTCGTTCCGCCAGCAGCTCCGTGTCCATGATCGGCAGCTTGAGATTCAGCACGCCGTCAATATCAGGATCCGGCGCACGCTCTGCCTCGGCATCCATTCTGAAATCGGCGATCACAGCCAGATGATACTTCTCTTTCAGGATGCTGAGGTCTTCCTCTGTTGCGCCTGCAAGCGATGCAGTCCGCAGCAGAACGCCGTGTCTGACAGCCCTGCCGTCAGATGAGAGATAGCCTCCAAGCTCACGCGCATTCCCGACGCTGGTGAGTCCCAGACTCACTGATGCTGATGTCTCCTCCGGAATTGCCGATGTCTGTTCCGCATAATTCTCGGGATACCATTCCTTGATCTTTTCGGTCGGGATCTCAAAATGCTGATAATCTTTTCTGTCTTCCCAAGCACCGCCCCATTCAAATCCGTGTTCAATAAACAGCTTATAGCACAGGTCGTTTTCATCTATCTTATAGGGAAAATCCGCCGCCCTGTCAAGATACGGTTCACCGTTGATCGGCTCTATTATCCTTTCTCCGTCAACAATTTTGGTATAAGGATTATACAGCGTGTTTATATCAACAGCAAGGCCAAGCCCGTGTTTTGACACTCTCGTAGTATGAGAAATAAACCGGAAGTTGAATGAAGACGAATTGTTGTCCTCCATTGAAGCTTCATCATCTGCATCGTACTCATCGACCAGTCTGATCTTTTCGATCGGATAGTCGGCATCATACAACTGTTTCAGGATATCCAGGACATCCTCAGCGATATGCTTATTGACGATCATCTCGCCTTCGTGTTCGTTCCCGTCCAGGTCTTTATGTAAAATATGAAGATACCGCAGGTCTTCTCTGGGCAGGGTACAGTCTTCCTTGAAAGATTTCCCATAAATTCGGTCAAAGATCTCATCCGATATTTCTTCGATATAAAAAGGATCAGTGACCGGAGCCTCTGAAATGCTTTCAGTATTGACCGCGGAACCTTCTGTACCGGTTTCTGCCGGCTTATTGTCATTTCCGCACCCGCAAAATGCTGACAACAGCATTGCGGCTGTAATAATAAGAGCTGCTTTTTTCTTCATTTTAACTGTCCTTTTTTATTTAATGATCCGTTTAAAGAGTATATTTCTGCTGAGGAGTTTGATTTCATATCAATTAAATTGCTGTTTTACGCGGTCAATCCCCCGTCGATCACGAACGACTGTCCGGTGATATATTCCGCCTTGCCGCTTATAAGAAACGCGGCAAGCTCCGCGACTTCCTCCGGTTTGCCGAAGCGCTTCATCGGTATTTTCGCCATGCTTCCTCACGGAATTTCTCGTCAAGACCCGCTGTCATTTCGGTTTCGATAAACCCGGGCGCAACGGCGTTCACACGGATATTCTTTCCCGCAAGCTCCAGAGCCGCCGCTCTCGTCATAGCGTCCAGCGCTCCCTTTGAAGCCGAGTAGCCCGACTGCCCGATACCGCCCCGGATACCGAACACCGAGCTTATATTAACTATCGCGCCGCCCTTTTTCACCAGCGGAACTATCGCTCCCTGCATTATCCGCATTGCGGAAAACAGGTTCGTTTCAATAATATTTTCCCATTTTACGGGATCTGCGGCAAAAAGCGGCTCCGGCGCTGAAATGCCTATACAGTTCACAAGCGCGTCTATACCGCCAAAGGAACGTATCTCCGACTTGACCGTTTTGGCGATACTGTCACGGTCATTCACATCGAGTGCAAACAGCTTCGCTCCCAGCGCCTCAAGCTCCGGCTTCATGGTGCGGTATGAACCGAGAACCTCCGCGCCCTCGTCAATGAACAGCCCTCCGCAGGCAAGTCCGATACCGCCGGAAATGCCTGTGACAAGCACTTTTTTTCCTTCCAGTATTCCCATATCCTACGCCCCTTCTATCATAGCCGTGCAGTAATTTCCGACCATATCAACGTCGGTCACGATTATTCTGTCGTACATTCCGCTTTTTATTGCAGCAGCCGCGAACGCCGTGTTCATCATATACCCGCAGCCGAGCGTCTCGCCCGACCAATTTTTGGGTGAAACAAACTCCGCTCCGGGAAATACCGACTTTATTGCCGCACTTTCCATATCGTCGAAGTATGAACCGTTTGCCGAGACTAAAACCGCGTCGGGAGCGCTGCCGTACTTTTTCAGAATATCTGAAATAATATCCGAAGCGCTGTTATCAAGTCTGTGCAGCAGCGGGCTTTTGCCGAGGTTCGCAGACGAGAAGCCGCTTACCCTGCAAATACTTTTCTCCGTCTTTTCCCGGGACAGCATGAGCATCGCCGCGCCCTCGGACAACTCACAGCCTTGCAGCGTTTCGAGTCTGCCAAGTTCATCATAAAGCGCCGCATTGTATTCCTCCACTGAGCCGCAGAGTATCATATCGGCTTTATTCGTTGCAAGCAGAAGCGCCGAATACTCCGTCGGGTCGCCGCCGGTCAGCACCGTACTTGCGCCCTTGAAGCCGTTTAAAATACATATCTGCCCGACACAGGAATTAGGCACTGTGCCGGAATATATCGCCGGACTGCAAAGCCCGGGAACTCCCTTAACCACAGAGTCGGCAAACTGTGCATTATACACGCTTGCTCCGTAGCCTGTGGAAACTATCGTTCCTATCCTGCGGCGGTCAAGCTCGTCCGGGATCGCCGCTTCCCGTACAGCATTGTCTGCCGCGGTGCAGGCGAGCTTGTTATAGCGGCTGTTGCGGCGCATTTTAGCGGGCGGTATCTGCGAGTCAAATTGTATCGGCATATCAGCTAGCTCACATTCTCCGCCCTTCAGAAGCCTCACCAGATCATCAGCAGACTGCGCACAGCGGGAAATTACTCCTATGCCTTCTATGTATGCCGTCATTCGTCCACCCACCTTCTGATAATGATGCTCGCGCTGTTTCCCGCAAATCCGAAGCTGTTGGACATAGCATATTCTATGTCAATGCTTTCCGGCGGGTCATACATTCCGCTGTTGTCAAGCGGCTCCGTGAGATCCGGCATGACTATCGGCTCTCCGGTCTGCATAGAGCGGATAACGCTTGCCAGCTCTATCGCGCCGGACGCACCCATACAATGCCCGATAAGCGCCTTTGTGGAGCTGACGAAGGGCTTTCTCTCCGCACCCTCATACAGCCGTTTAAGTGCGTTGGTCTCCATTGTGTCATTAAGGACAGTCCCCGTGCCGTGACCGTTTATGTAGTCCAGCTTATCGGCATTGATCCCCGCGTCATCCAGCGCGTTCAGCATAAGGTGATACGCTTCTTCTCCCGTAGGCTCGGGACTTGTGGCGTGGTATGCGTCATTGCCGGTGGCGGAGCCGAGAATTTCACAGTATATCCTTGCGCCCCGTGCCCTTGCGTGTTCAAGGGCTTCAAGCATGAAGAACGCCCCGCCCTCGCCGATGTTTATGCCGTCGTGCTTCACATCGTAGGGGTTGCAGACATTTTTACTGAGGGCTTTCAGCGAGTTGAAGCCATAGCCGCCCATAGCCGTAAGCTCCTCCGCGCCCCCGGCTGCCGCACAGACGCATAAGCCGCTTCTGATGAAGTCGAACGCCATGCCTATAGCAGTAGTTCCCGCCGCGCAGGAAGCCGAGGATATGTCTATGCTCCCGCGAACACCGGCAAGCTCCGCGGCATACACCGCATACTCGTTCATCATTGCGAGGGTGTCCGCGCCCGTCCTGCTGTGTTCAAGATACGCATTGTCACGGGCAAGGAGCGTTCCGAAAAACAAACGGCAGTCCCCGCCTAAAGCGGAAATATCATCTGCGGAAAGCGCCGCGTCGGTGAGCATATCGCTGACAGTCCTGCGGATCATTTCGTACAGCCTGTTACCGCCGCCAAGTCCGCCGATCACGCCGAACTTATCCGTAATAAGACCGGAGGTATCATAGACTGTACACGGCTTTATCTCACCGGAGAGAGCGCCCATTCCGGTCATAACTACCCTTTTCATTCGTTTATACCTTTTTCGTTAAGATACGCCGCTATTGCGTTAACCGAGTACAGCTTCTTCACGTCCTCGGCGGGAACATCATAGCCGAACACCTCAAATATCATCGTCACCAGCTCCAGCGAGTCTATCGAATCAAGTCCTAAATTCGGACGGTTGTCGCCTGTGTTGAAAATGATAGTATCGTCGTTAAAGTCTGCCAGCATATCCTCATCTATGTCCAGATGTGAAATGATATTCTCTCTTATTTTGGCTAAAAAAGCTTCATTCATGTTGTTTCTCCTTCTGTAATTTCAACCTGTAAAAACAGTCCGAGGGCAGCCTCGCTTCCGGGCTTTTTGCTCCCATGCTGTATGCAAGGCTGCCCTTCGGTCAGTTTCCGGAGTTATCACTCATCGGTAGGTAAATATGTATCATGCAATATCGTATCTTTACAGTAATAGTTATTTGAGCACCAGATGTCGTGCTCCTTCTGCCAATCCTCATGATGATAGCTCCACTCACAGCCCATCTCATGCCCGTCGGGGGCGTCCTCACCGAACCAGACCTTTCCTCCGGCTACCGATTCAAGGTCCTCTAAGGACAGCTTCTCGTCTGTTCTTTCAGCCTGCGCCGCTCTCAGCGCTTTATCGGCATCGGTAAGATCCTGCAGGGTCACATCATAGCCTGCCTCCACCGCCGCTTTGATCATCTGCTCGGGATCGTCGAAACCCTTGATCTTAGCCTTTAGCTCCTCGTTGGTCTGAAGCTCTAAAATAAGCTTGTTTGCTGCTTCCTTTGACATAATAATATTCTCCTTTCGGTATTCCTCGGGACATAAAGCCTCTGTTAAGCCTATAAAACAAGCTCGTCCCTTTAATTTCCTGTATAATATGAATATGTAAATCTCTGCGTTTTTTTGGTTATCACATTTCCCAGTACCTTATTACGGAAGGCATTTGCGCGGGCGTCAACCTCGTCCATTGAGAACAAAAACTGCTCACAGCCCTTTTCGCGCACCCTTGCAAATGCTTCTGCCAAGGGCAGCAATACTACTCCGCTGCCTCTGAGCGCCTCCGAAGATGACAGGGTCTTGAATATGGCGCTGTATTTGTCCGGCATATATGCGAACACATACGCCGAAAGCCTTCCCTCACGCACGCACAAAACGCTGACATCTCTCGTTACCTCCGCTCCGGGCATTATAAGGTGCTGATGATTTAGTATATTGTGATACTCTGTCTCAGAGGTGTGGCGGTACTGCTCCAGCAGCTCCTCCGACGCTTCTGCCAGGGTGACTGTCGAATAACCCTGCCGCCTGAGGGTATCACACATTCGGCTGCCCTTTTTTTCCATGAACGCGTCCCACCTGTCCCAGAGATCATCTCCGTAGCAGCGGAACATATTTTTCCCCTTGCTCTTTTTAAAGCCCAGCTTTTCAAATATGTGCATAAGCTCCGGCGCGTGCTCGTGAGCGTCCGAAACAGACGCCATTATTTCTATAGCGCCGCCGCGTACTATCTCCTTTATAAGCACCTGTGCGACGCCTCTTCCACGGAGCCCCGGGAGAACAAAGAGCTGTGATATATATTCCCTTTCGTATTGATAAGCTGTGACGAGATATCCGGCGGGCGCTTCATCGACATACGCGATAAAGCATTTTCCGCCTTTTTCCGTTTCTGCAAGCGCTCTGCTGACAGACGCGGAGATATATTCCGCGAACTGCTCACGGATCCCGGCGGTATTTACTGTTTCTGTAATTATATTTGGCATACGTCTAACCTTTACCCGATCACCATGCAGCAATGCGAGATATCATCTTACGTCAGCTCCTCTGCATGGTTCTCCCTCGTAGAAATTATCGGAACTGCAATAGTATCCTTTTTGGTTGCATTGTACATGAGAGTACCAACAATACTCACACCCCATTTCGTGTCCGTCCGGTGCGTCCTCGTGTCCCAATCCGCCCGCGACAGCTTCAAGGTCGTCCAGGGTCAGCTTTTCGTCTGTCTGAGCAGCTTTGACTTTTCTGCTTTCTTTCTCTGCTTCAATGAGTTCTTCGATCGTAACATCATAGCCCGATCCTTTGGCTATTTTAAGCAGCTCTTCGGGGTCGGTGACACTTGCCACCTTCGCTTTAAGTTCTTCGTTTGTTTCAAGCTCGGCTATGAGCTTCTTTGCAATTTCTTTCGACATGGTTCTTTCCTTTCTTTTAATATTTACCTGTCACGTAACAGATCAGTCACGGAATCAGCCAATTTATGCTTCAGAAAAGGGCAACCTCTAAAAACCCTGTTTTCTGAAAACAGATCGACGGTATAATGCGGACTTGCGCTCATAAGAAAAGCGTTACCATAGATTTTTAGAGGTTACCAAAGGTTGTTTTTACAATGCGGATCCGCCCCAAAATTCTTTATTGCACCATATATCTTTTGATCTGCACCAATCTATACCGTGATAACAAAGCTTACATCCTATTTCGTGTCCGTCCGGCGCGTCATCGTTCCGCCAGAATGTGCCGCCCGCGACATTTTCAAGGTCGTCAAAGGACAGCTTTTCGTCCGTCTCGGCGGCTTTGGATTTTCTGCTTTCTTTTTCCGCTTCAATGAGTTCTTCGATCGTAACATCATAGCCCGAAGCTTTGGCTATTTTAAGCAGCTCCTCGGGGTCGGAGACACCTTCCACCTTTGCTTTAAGTTCTTCGTTTGTTTCAAGCTCCGCTATGAGCTTCTTTGCAATTTCTTTCGACATGGTATTTTCCTCCTTATAAATATTAGTCAATGTACACTATGCCTTTCGGTTTTTTGGCAAGGACACGAGCGTTTTTACATATCCCCATAAGTACATCCGTAATCCGGCTTAGACTTACTTTGAACACTTTTGCAATGTTGGTGATAGTTTTCATCGACGCACCAGATGTTGTTCTCTTCACTCCAGCCTCTCTTGTGATAGCTCCACGCGCAGCCCAATTCATGACCGTCGGGTGCGTCTTCACCCTGCCAGCAATAACCGCCGGCGACACCTTCAAGGTCATCAAAGGACAGCTTTTCGTCTGTTTGGGCGGCTTTGGCTTTTCTGCTTTCTTTCTCTGCTTCAATGAGTTCTTCCATTGTGACATCATAGCCCGCTTCGCCGGCTATTTTCAGCAATTCGGCGGGGTCGGTGACACCTTCCACCTTTGCTTTAAGCTCTTCGTTTGTTTCAAGCTCGGTTATGAGCTTCTTTGCGGTTTCTTTTGACATGGTTTTTCCTTTCCTTTAATATTTACCTGTTCCATTATGGATTATCGACCCTGTATCATATCAAATATCCGGTGCAGTAAAAGCGATTACTGCACCATGTATCGTGTTCACTACACCAATCTATCCCATGATAACAAAGCTTACATCCTATTTCGTGTCCGTCCGGCGCGTCATCGCCCCGCCACATACTTCCGCCGGCGACACCTTCAAGGTCATCAAAGGACAGCTTTTCGTCCGTCTGTGCGGCTTTGGATTTTCTGCCTTCTTTTTCTGCTTCAATGAGTTCTTCGATCGTAACATCATAGCCCGATTCGTTGGCTATTTTAAGCAGTTCGTTCGGGTCTGTGACACCTGCCACCTTTGCGCCCAGTTCTTCGTTTGTTTCAAGCTCGGTTATGAGCTTCTTTGCAATTTCTTTTGACATGATAATAATTCCTTTCTGTTAGTATTTAACTGTCTCGTGACAGATCAGTCCGGAGACTTCCAATCACCGGTGCAGTAAAAGAATTTTGTGCACCATGTATCGTTTTCTTTTGCCCATTCACTTTTATGATAACAAATCACGCAGCCCATTTCATGACCGTCGGGGGCATCATCGCCTCCCCATAATCCGCCGCCTGCGACCTCTTCAAGGTCATCAAAGGACAGCTTTTCGTCTGTCTGAATGGCCTTGGCTTTTCTGCTTTCTTTTTCTGCTTCGATAAGCTCCTCCATAGTGACATCATAGCCCGAACCGAGAGCTATTTTAAGCAGTTCTTCGGGGTCGGTGACACCTGCCACCTTTGCTTTAAGCTCTTCGTTTGTTTCAAGCTCGGAAATGAGCTTCTTTGCTATTTCCTTTGACATGATTTATGTCCTCCCTTTAAACAGTATATTTTGCTTTTGCAATATCACCGTATCACTCGTAATTTACGGTTTGCCAACTTATCAATCGCGCTTCGCGCACGTATCAATCGATTACGGATTCACAGTTTCTATAAAACCTACTCATGCACCATTCATCGTTTTCTTCACTGTATCCCCTTTTGTGATAGCAGATATCACAGCCAATTTCATGACCGTCGGACGCGTCCTCACCCCACCAAGCTGCGCCGCCCGCGACAGCTTCAAGGTCGTCAAAGGACAGCTTTTTGTCTGTTTCTGTGGCTTTGTCTCTTTTGCTTTCTTTTTCAGCTTCGATAAGCTCTTCCATAGTGACATCATAGCCCGAACCGAGAGCTATTTTAAGCAGTTCTTCGGGGTCGGTGACACCTGCCACCTTTGCGCCCAGTTCTTCGTTTGTTTCAAGCTCGGATATGAGCTTCTTTGCGGTTTCTTTAGACATAGTTTTGTCCTCCTGTAATTATTGTGTATCTTTGATGAAACCGATCATCGTTTTACTTCTTAATATACGTCTCTTGCGCACGTTTTATCGAAGTATGCGCAAGTGCGGTTTGTTCCGGAGCAGTAATAGTTATCTTTGCACCAGACCTCGTTTTCCTTGGAATAGCCGGAATGATGATAGAAGATCAAGCATCCCAATTCATGACCGTCGGGGGCGTCCTCGCCGTTCCAAGCCTTGCCTCCCGCAACGTCTTCAAGCTCGTCAATGGAAAGCTTTGCGTCTGTCTGAGCGGCTTTGGCTTTTCTGTTTTCTTTTTCCGCTTCGATAAGCTCTTCCAAAGTGACATCATAGCCCGAACCAAGAGCTATTTTAAGCAGCATTTCCGGGTCTTCTATGCCCTCGATCTTAGCTTTTTGTTGCCAGCTCGGATATAAGCTTTTTTGTTGTTTCTCTTGACATATTATTTCTCCTGTAAATGCTATAATATCATATTCGTTTCATCTGATAGGATATCCGCGGCCGTCATCGAAAGCGGCACAGTCCAGAGAGTTTCCGTTGCAATAATAATTGCTACTGCACCATTGATCATTATCCCTGCTGTAACCGGATTGATGATAAGAAATGACACAGCCCATCTCATGACCGTCGGGCGCGAGATCACCGCGCCAATACCTGCCGCCGGCTACTTCTTCGATCTCATCAAATGACAGCTTATCATCGGTTTTGTTTGCCTGTTCTTTTCTGAGGTCTTTTTCGATCTCTGTCAGATCCTCCATAGTGACATCATAGCCTGCTTCCACCGCTATTTTCAGCAGTTCTTCCGTGTCGGTGACTCCCTTGACCTTTGCTCTGAGTTCCTCGTTGGTTCCTAGCTCTGCCATGAGTTTCTTTGCTATTTCTTTTGACATGATGATAATCCCTTTCTGTAATCATTTGTTTATTCCGTGACAGATCAGTCCGGAGTCCACGAATTCTTGGTGCAGTAAAAGGTTTTGCTGCACCAAGTATCGTTTTCTTTGGCCCAGCCCCCCTTATGATAACAGAGTTCGCATCCCATTTCATGACCGTCCGGTGCGTCTTCACCTGTCCAATGATAGCCGCCCGCGACACCTTCAAGGTCGTCAAGGGACAGCTTGTCATCTGTCTGAGCAGCTTTGGCTTTTCTGCTTTCTTTCTCTGCTTCAATGAGTTCTTCCATTGTGACATCATAGCCCGCTTCGCCGGCTATTTTCAGCAATTCGGCGGGGTCGGTGACACCTGCCACCTTTGCGCCCAGTTCTTTGTTTGTTTCAAGCTCCGCTACGAGCTTCTTTGCGATCTCTTTTGACATGGTATTTTCCTCCTAAAAAAATATTTCAGCTTTCAGTTGGTAAATACGGGGTATCCCTTACATACTCTTAAAACATGTAAACAATCACGCGCTGATGATCTGCAATACCAATGGCGATAGCAATAGTTTCCCGTTTCTTCACAGTATCCTTTTTTATGGTATGACAGTTCACACCCTATTTCGTGTCCGTCCGGTGCGTCTTCGGCTAACCAAACGAATCCGCCGGCGACATTTTCAAGATCGTCCAAGGAAAGCTTTTTGTCCGTCTCCAACGCTTTGGCTTTTCTGTACGCTTTTTCAGCGTCGATAAGCTCTTCCATGGTGACTTCATAGCCCGATTCGTTGGCTATTTTAAGCAGTTCGTTCGGGTCTGTGACACCTGCCACCTTTGCGCCCAGTTCTTCGTTTGTCTGAAACTCTGATATGAGTTTCTCTGCGATCTCTTTTGACATGATTTATGTCCTCCTTTTAAATAGTATATTTTGCTTTTGCAATATCACCGTATCACTCGTAATTTACGGTTTGCCAACTTATCAATCGCTTACGGATCCACAGTTTATATAAAACCTACTCATGCACCATTCATCGTTTTCTTCACTGTATCCCCTTTTGTGATAGCAGATATCACAGCCCATTTCATGACCGTCGGACGCGTCCTCACCCCACCAAGCTGCGCCGCCCGCGACAGCTTCAAGGTCGTCAAAGGACAGCTTTTCGTCTGTCTGAATGGCCTTGGCTTTTCTGCTTTCTTTTTCTGCTTCGATAAGCTCCTCCATAGTGACATCATAGCCCGAACCGAGAGCTATTTTAAGCAGTTCTTCGGGG
>JAGBLA010000008.1 GCA_017635675.1 Ruminiclostridium sp. | reverse complement strand
GTAGTTTGGACGATCGTTCCTTCCGATGACCTCGCTTACCAGAACGCACTTGATGAGGCTCTTCAGAAGAATGCTACCGCTTCCGCTGACGACAAGGTAGATATGTTCCTTGCAGAGGCTGACTACATACTCAAGTACACAGATTCCGACTTCACAATGGACATTTCCGAGATCGGCGTTAACCAGGTTGACACTGAGTACCAGTACACAGTATCCGCTGCTTCCGACAGCAACGGCAAGATCAAGGGCGTTTCCTTCCAGTGCTGCCCGTCCGCTCTTATCTACAGAAGATCTATAGCTAAGGATGTTCTCGGTACAGACGATCCCGATCAGGTTCAGGCTCAGCTCGATTCTTGGGATAAGTACGACGCAGTTGCAAAGACAGCTAAGGACAAGGGCTACTACATGCACGCTTCCTTCGCTGAGACATACCGTGTATTCTCCAACAACGCTGACGGCGCTTGGGTAACCGGTGGTCAGCTCACAATGCCCGCTGTTATCGACCAGTGGACAGAGCAGGCTAAGAGCTACTTTGACAATGGCTACATACTCGACACTTGCCCCGGCATCTGGGATGACGGCAAGAACGCTGAGATGTTCGCAACAGGTAAGACCATGTGCTTCTTCGGTCCTGCTTGGTACTTCAACTTCTGCATGGGCAACGCACAGGATCCCGATGCAGGCTGCTACGGCGACTGGGCTATCTGCAAGGGACCGCAGGGTCACTTCTGGGGCGGTACATGGATCCTCGCAGCTACAGGCACCGACAACGGCGACCTCGTTGCTAAGGTTATGAAGGCATTCACAGAGAATGAAGAAGTTTGTGAGAACCTCGTTAAGAACGAATCTCAGTTCTCCAACAACAAGAAGGTAAACGAGAAGTTCGCTAACGATCCTACTTTCGGTAATGACTTCCTCGGCGGCCAGAACGATACAGCAGTATTCGCCGGTATGGCAGACAGCATCGTTTGGAAGAACGCTACTATCTACGATCAGGCTTGCAACGAAGGTTACCAGAACTACATCAAGACATACATCAACGGCACAACAACTAAGGAAGCTGCTCTCGCTGACTTCTACACCTACATCAACGAGAAGTATCCTGCAGTTCAGACTCCGTAAGTTATCTTACAGATCTAATAATTGCTAAGTTTGGGGGCGAGGCAAGCTACTTGCTTCGCCCTTAAATAAAAACAAAAATTATGAGAGGATAACGGCTTATGAGTTCGACAACACAAGCTGCAACGGTAAAGCATAAGTCTATAAGCTACGCGGGCTGGGGATATTTCTTCATTGCGCCGTTTGTTCTTGTTTATCTGACTTGCTCGCTCCTTCCGCTGCTTTCTACTTTTTATAATTCACTTTTCGAAAATTATATGGACGGTCTTAAACAGATCGGACCCAATTTTGTAGGTCTTGACAACTTCGTGTCCATTTTCACGCCTCGTTCCTCTGACGGTAAGATGGAAATATTCAGCTATACCGGCAATACGATGATAATGTGGATAATGGGCGCTGTTCCGCAGATAGTATTTGCGCTTCTCCTCGCGGTCATCTTCACCAGCGAGAGAATGAAGATAAAGGGACAGGGTTTCTTCAAGACCGTAATTTATATGCCTAACCTGATAATGGCTTCGGCGTTTGCGATGCTGTTCTTCCAGATCTTCTCGTCCGTTGGTCCTATCAACCAGATAATCACAGCTAACGGCGGTCAGGCATTCCTGTTCTTTGACCAGACATGGTCGGCAAGAACGATCATCGCGTTTATCAACTTCCTTATGTGGTTCGGTAATACCACTATCCTCCTCATGGCAGGTATCATGGGTATAGATCAGAGCCTGTTCGAGGCCGCCGCGATAGACGGTGCGAATTCCTCTCAGGTATTCTTCAAGATCACTATCCCGCTGCTGATGCCTATCATAATCTATGTTGTCATCACTGCCCTCATAGGCGGTCTTCAGATGTTCGATGTACCGCAGATCATTACATCCGGTAAGGGCAACCCGAGCAACACGACAAAGACACTTGTTATGGCGCTCAACGGCTATATCGGACTAAGTAAGAACTATGGTATGGCAGGTGCTTATTCCTTCTTCCTGTTCGTTGTAACGGGTATCCTCAGCTTCATAGTATTCAGAACCACTGAGCCTAAGAAGGAAAAGAAAAAAGGAGGTAAGAAGTAATGCCCAGCAGAATGGAATACATAGATAAAGGCAATAAAACATCGCTTTTTATCTCCAGACTTTTATCTTACATCTTCCTTGTATTTGTAACGATACTCAGCTTGTTCTCGTTCTATCTCCTTATCATCAACTCTTCGAGAAGCAATGCACAGTTACAGGCAGGTTTTGAAATTCTCCCCAAGGAGCATTTCTTCGATAACCTCGTTACCGCATGGAATGACCAGAGCATATTCTTCCTCCCGCAGGGTATGCTGAACAGCTTTATCGTAGCTGCCTTCACCTGCATACTCACATCGTACTTCTCCGCTATGACCGCTTACGGCGTATGCGTTTACGATTTCAAGGGAAGAAATCTTGTACACAAGGCTATAATCCTTGTTATGATGATACCTACTCAGGTATCCGCTCTCGGTTTCGTTCAGCTCGTAAACTCCCTTCACCTCACCAACACATATTGGCCGCTCATAATACCGGCTATCGCAGCTCCCGCTACATATTTCTACATGAAGCAGTACATAGACAGTACGCTTCCGCTTGAAATAGTTGAGGCTGCACGTGTTGACGGTTCGAACGAATTCAGGACCTACAACTTCATCTGCTTGCCTATCTTAAAGCCTGCACTTGCGGTTCAGATGATCTTCGCGTTCGTTGCTTCCTGGAACAACTTCTTTACTCCCGCTCTTATCCTTGATAAGAAGGAAATGTACACACTTCCTATCATGCTCTCCATCGTCCGTTCTCGTATCAACTCTCAGTCGGGCGATATGGGTGAGGTTTACATGATAATCCTTCTGGCTATCGTGCCGGTCGTAATTGTATATCTCTTCCTTTCCAAGTTCATCATCGGCGGTGTAACTCTCGGAAGCGTTAAGGGTTGATCAAACAATAATAAAGAGCGTATCGGTTTATCCGGTACGCTCTTTTTTTAAAACAGCAGACCCGCCCGGGCGAGCCTGCTGTTTTTCTGTGCTTGAAATAAATTATGTCCTGCCCTTTTTACGTGCGAGCTTGTTGGCATACATACGCTCATCGGCGATCTTGAAGCACTGGTCGATATCTGTGTAATTATCCACGAAGTCGATGAAGAAGCCTGTGCTCATTCCCACGTGATAAGGCTTCTGTGAGGAGGAATTATAGCGTGCGAGATAGCCGTCGATGCGGCTCCGGTAGAATATCGGCACGGCGTTGTCGTAGTCGTAGGTGCCGAAGATAATGAACTCGTCGCCGCCTGAGCGCACACAGTATTCGCCGTTTCCGCAGCAGGTCTGGAGCGCCCGCGCCGCTACTGTGATAGCGTTGTCGCCCTCGGTATGTCCGTAGCTGTCGTTTATCTTCTTAAGATCGTCAAGATCCGCAACCACAACGAGAAGACGCATACCGCGCTCTTTTGCGGTGCGGAACACCTCGTCGGAGTAAAGCTCATAGCCCTGGCGGTTGTAAAGACCTGTCATGCCGTCGCGGATAGAGTTGGAGAAGGCACGGTTATACATAAGGTTCATTCGCGCCTGAACTCGGATATACTCGAGAGATACGCTGACGCTGGAGCTCCAGGAGTGGTAGATCTCCTCAGGTACATCGGTTTCTTCGTTTTTGAACCTTACGCACTGATAACCGAAACATCTGTCCTCGAAATGCACAGCGTTGAAATAGCAAGCCACAGGGCGGTCTTCAAGCAGTATCGAGGGCGGGAAAAGATCATGCTTATCAAATGTGGTGCCGCCGCCATCGCGCTCGGTAGTCCAGACGAGAGCCTCGTTCATCTCATCGGTATATCCCACGCGAAGATACTCGTTATCGTCCTCGCGGAAAAGATTCCAGTCCTTGTTCAGGCACAGTGTAAATCCTGCCGCATTGCGCAGCAGATACATACGTGAGGTTATGTTTGTGATAAGCTCGTCGTAGGTATCGCTCGCCATGAGGGTCTCCTGCATACTGCAATATCGGAAGTCACGTGATGAATCTTGCTGAAGACGTTCCGATTCATTGAAACTGCGTGCGAATGCCACATCTCTGTGACAGCCGCAGGTCTCGCCGCTTACGAAAACTCCCACATTGGGGTCGATCGGAGTTACAGTTTCACCGGTTCTCATCTTGTGGAGAGTACAGACGCAGTATTCTCCCGTATAAAGATCGGGTCGTGTGGAGGAGGTCACCGCCGGGTCGTTCGTTATTGATTCCGAGCTTAAGTCATAGCCTGTTACAGCTATATCCTCAGGGACCCTGACACCGCGGCTTATAAGCTCGTTCACAAGTGTCACGGCGGATTTATCGTTGCCGCAGACGATAGCTTCCGGCCATTCTATCTCATGGTCAGCGATACGCTTTGCGAGCGCGGTCGCCGCCATTATCCAGAAGTCGCCGTATATGATGTCTCCGTCCCTTACCTCAAGACCGTGCTTTTTCATGGAGCTTAAATAACCGTCGGCTCTCAGGTGCGAAACGGGGAACTCCTCCTGTCCGGTAAGGCACATGATACGCTTATAGCCGTGCTTTTCTATCAGATGATCCACTGCGAGGGCAAATCCCGTCTTGTCGTCAGACATGACGGAGCAGAAACCGTAATTCGACTCGTTATCCAGTACAACGACATTGAAACCGGGTATTGACCGCATTATGTCGATCACTTTATTTTTGCAGTTGATCGCCCAGAAAGAGTAATCAACGAAAACTGCGCCGACAATATCCGGAGACCTCAGCAGCTCATAGAGGTTTTCCTCCCCGAGCTGATGCTTAGTCCGGTCATCTGTCACCGTGAACAGCGAGAATATCGCCACATTATAATCAAGCATCTCCGCCTGACGGATAATGCCGGACAGACATTTGTTGTGATAGAAGCCGTCCGGCGTACCGATCATGACAGCAATTGTTTTTCTCTTCTTCATTTCTCGCTCTCTTTTATAGTATTAAGCTAAGTGAACGTCCGGTGGGTTCATACTTTTCGGCGTGTATTCCGCATTTGCCGAACATTATGACCGACGCCCTTACTCCCGCAGTGTCCGCGTATTTATTATCGAGATACACTACACGCTTGATGCCGCACTGGATTATCGCTTTGGCGCATTCGTTGCAGGGAAACAGCGTGACGTACAGTGTTGAGCCGGAGAGTGACGGGATATTGCTGTTAAGTATGGCATTGAGCTCAGCATGGCAGACGAACGGGTACTTTGTATCGAGCGGGTCGTCGGCGCTGCGCTCCCATGGCATTTCATCGTCCTCGACACCGGTCGGCATACCGTTATAGCCTACTGAAACTATCTTATTGTCGGAGTTTACAATGCACGCGCCCACCTGTGTGGAGTTGTCCTTGCTTCTCTGCGCGGAAAGAAGCGCTATTCCCATGAAATATTCGTCCCATGTTATATAATCGGTCCTTTTCACCAGCGGCACCTCCCGGATATCAGATTATTCACTATTATTTTACCACATATTGACGAACATTTCAACCCCTTTTGTCGATTTTTTCAACGTTTCCACAACAGCAATAGCAGCAGCCCCGCGGCTGCAGAACTGCTGCTTTTGTTCAATTTGCCGACAGCTCTTGCTTTTCCGTGGAGCGTTCTCCGGGAGAAAACAAGGGCTGGAGCTGCACCCCGCGCAGCGCCGAAGTAAGCGCATCGGGAATACGCGTAAACTCTCCCGTCAGCGAGAAAGGCTTTTTCTTCGGGTCGTCCTGCTTTATCGGAACGAAGTAGTAATTCTTGTAGTTCATCAGCGAGAAGATGTTCTTTGCCGATCCCGCGAGTGCGTCGTTCGTCGCTATGTTGAGCACCACAGGCTTACTGCCGCGCAGGTGGCTCTTGACCGCCATTGTCACAGGCGTGTCGGTAATACTTGCCGCGAGCTTTGCCAAAGTGTTTCCCGTGCAGTTTGCCACCAGCATGATGTCCGTCATGTTTTTGGGGCCTATCGGCTCGGCGTCCTCTATCGTGTGTATCACGCTGCGTCCTGTGAGCCGTTCAAGCCGTGTAACATGGTCGGCTGCGTTCCCGAAGCGTGTGTTTGTATCATGCGCGTTGAAGGACATTATCGGAAGGACTTCACAGCCCTCGGCGATGAGCGCTTCCAGCGCGTCAAAGCAGTGTGAGAAGGTGCAGAACGAGCCGCACATGGCAAAACCCACTCTTACACCGTTAAGCTCCCCCATTGTTCATTCTCCTTTCCGCGAGTATGTTCTCTATCGTGTCGGCTATCACGGTACCCGCTGCCCGAGGCGCTGTGCGTCCGGGAAGTCCGCCCGCGTTTACCGTGCGTATGCGCGAGGTGCTGTCGGTACACGGCACCGACGCCAGCTCTATCAGCAGAGCGTCCGGGTTTACAGCCTCGGCGCGGGTCCCGGTAAGCACCTGTGCGGGGACGGTGTTCACGATTATTTCCGCGTCAGCGAGCGCTGATTTAAGCTCCTTTTCGTCTGTAAAGTCCACAGGCGTGCAGTCGTATGCCGCTATCCACGCGATATCGCTTTTCTTCCGCGCAGCGGCGGACACGGACGCGCCCAGTGCAGAGAAATACCGCGCGCAGAGCTTTCCTATCCGCCCAAATCCGAGTATCAGCACCTTTGAGCCGTGTATCGAGCCCGCAGTCTCGCGGATAGCGGTCTCGACCGTCCCCTCGGCGGTAAGGACAGCGTTGCGGACTGCGAATTCCTCCCTCGCAAGATAGTCGTACAGCTCAATGCCGCTCGTTTCGCAGAGCGCTTTCAGCTCCGGGAACGTCCTGCCCGTGAATACCGCGCCGCCGGGCTTTACCAGCAGCGGGATTATTCCGATGTCGTATGTTCTGTTGGCGTAGGGGCAGCGTATTTCCCGCGTGTTCCCCGCGAATATCGGCAGAACGGCGATATCGTATCTTCCGCCCGTGCCTGAAAGCGGCAGACCCGCGCGCTGGTCCGCACCGAGCCCGTCGAAGCCAGCGAGCGAGCAGCTGCGGTGCTCCGCGAGACGCTTGCCTGCATATATCATGCGCATATCGCCGCCTATAACTACTGTTTCAGTGTTCATTAATATTCCTCCGTCCGGCGGGATATTATCATGACCCGCCTGTTTCATAATATGACACATCGGCGGAGATTGTGAAGCAAAAAGAGGGCGCCCGTAAGGGTCACCCTCTTTGAGATATACTTATGACGCGGAATACGCGCGTTTTACTTGACTTTTCTGAATACGGGAATAACATCGAGCGGCGCGGGGACGGTCACGACAGTTCCGCCCGTGAGCACCTGTTTGTCCTCAAGCGACTCCCACTTGCCTGCGGGGAGGTAAACCGTGCGCTCTCTTGCACCGAGCTCAAGTATCGGAGCCACGAGGTAATCCGAGCCGAACATGAACTGGTCGGAAAGCTCCCAGCAGCGCTCGTCATCGGGGAACTCAAAGAACATGGTTCTGATGAGCGGCGCACCTGTCTTCGAGGTCTCCTCCATGAGCCCGCTGATGTAGTCTTTGAGCGACTCGCGGACGCCGAGATACTTCTTCATTATCTCAAAGCACTCGTCGCCGTAGCTCCATATTTCGTTGGGGTGACCCGTGTAGAGATAGCCGCCGCCGAAATCGCGGTCATCGAGGGTGGGGATATCCCAGTCGGGGCCGCGGTTGCCGTGCATACGGAACACAGGGCAGAACACGCCGAACTGGTACCAGCGGATAAGCAGCTCGATGAAGTCGGGATCCTGCGCGTTGTCGGTCATGAAGCCGCCGATGTCGGTAGTCCACCAGGGAATACCCGCAAGACCCATGCTCTGACCTGCTATGACCTGATCCTTGAACGACTCGAAGTTGGACTGGACATCGCCTGTCCACACAAGCCCGCGGTATTTCTGTCCGCCCACCCATGTGGAGCGTACTAAGCTGACGAAATCGTCGTTCCCGTCGGCGGTGAAGCCGTCATAGAACGCCTTGAGGTACATCTTAGGGTACTCGCAGCCCACCTTTGAGCCGCGTCCCGTGTAATAGCGGTAGTTGTCGAAGTCGTAGGCGGTGCTGTCGGGTTCGGAGTTATCGAGCCAGAACAGGTCGATACCGAGCTCACGGTAGTTTTCCTTGCACTTCTCCCATACGAATTTCTGCGCCTCGGGAGCGAAGAAATCCACGGTGCCGCAGTCGCCCTGATAGTCGTAGGTCTGAATGGAGCCGGTCTCGGTGGAGCTCAGCAGTCCGTGCTGATCCATGAAGTAATAGTTCTCGCTGCGCTTGTCAACGGACGGCCATACGGACACCATTATCTTGGTACCCTCGGCGTGGATCTCCTCGACCATTGCCTTTACCTTGTCCTTCGGCCAGTATTTCTCGTCGAACTTCCAGTCACCCTGGTACGGCCAGTGGAAGAAGTCTATGACGATAACGTCAAGGTGTATGCCGAGCTCCTTGTATCTGCGGAAGACTTCGAGGACTTCCTCGGGGGTGCGGTAGCGAAGCTTGCACTGCCAGAGCCCTAAGTAGTTCCTGCTCAGCACGGGAGCGCGTCCGACACAGGCGGTGTAGTTCTCGACTATCTTCGCGGGAGTTTCGTCCGCGGTTATCCAGTAGTCCGCCATGTCGGTCTCGTCGGCTGTCCACTTGGTGATGTTCCTGCCGAACGCCGCTTCACCTGTGGCAGGGTTGTTCCAGAGCATACCGTACCCGCGGTCGGAGATGACGAACGGCACCGTTACCTGGGAGTTGCGCTGCTCCAGCGGCAGCACACAGCCCTTTAAGTTGAGAATGGGCATCTGATACTGTCCCATGCCGAACAGCTTTTCGTCGGGATCGGATTCAAATCTCACAGTGAGTCTGAAATCGTCGGAGGACAGCCCCTTATACTCGCGGGGGAGTATCTTGTAGCAGATAGGGTGCTTTCTTATCGAACCGCCGTAGCAGCTGTGGTATTCCTGGAGTATGAGCTTGTCCTTGCGGTAAAAGCATACTATGCCTACCAGGTTTATGGTGGCACGGAGTATGCCGTTGGTTATCTCGGCGCATTTGTTTTCGGCATCTATCGTTATCTTTGCGTCATGTGCGGCAGGCTCGGTGAGCGCGTGCTCATGGGCGGGCATACGCGACAGCTTTGTTGCGCGGAGCCTGAGTCCGTTTTTGCCCCAGCCGTCAATGCGAAGTGTCTCGTCCCGAAGGCGCATCACAAGTCCGCCGTTATCCTCAAAAAACCTTATCATGTTTTTCTCCCCTTTGTGTAAAATTACTGATATTACCATTATAAACCATTTGCGGAAAAAAGCAATACACTCCGCAATAATTCTCGCGTCCCAATATCAAAATTTTGCTGTACAAATCTTCCGGGCTGTGTTATAATCATAATATACAGTTATCGACCCGACCTTGGAGGTATTTATGGACAGATTTGAAAAGAAAGCAAGGGAAATAGCGGAAAAGCTCACCGAGAAGGAGCTTCTCGGACTTCTCACCACCCACCAGCACGAGATAAAGCGCTTCGGGCTCGGGGAGTTTTACATAGGTACCGAGGTCGCGCGGGGATATGTGGGGCGCGACCCCGAAAAGGTATCTACCGTGTTTCCCCAGCCCATAGGACTTGCGGGGACATTTGACCGCGAGCTTATGGAAAAGCTCGGAGCAGTCGCGGGAGCCGAAGCGCGGGCGTATTACGCCCGCGACGGCAAGGGAGGGCTTATGCTCTGGGGACCTACCATAGATATGGAGCGTGACCCGCGCTGGGGACGCACCGAGGAGGGCTACGGCGAAGACCCGTACCTTGCGGGAGCTATGACCGCGGCATATACAAAGGGCATGGCAGGCGCGGACAAGGACGGGCATTATATGACCGTTCCCACGTTAAAGCATTTCTGTGCCGACAACAACGAGGACGACAGGACCGACTGTGACGCGTTCCTGACGCCGCGGCTGAAGCACGAGTATTACTATGCGCCCTACGTTTACGCGATAAAGCACGGCGGAGCGCGCAGCGTAATGGCGGCGTACAATTCCGTGAACGGTATCCCCGCGATAATGAACAGCGATATCAATGACGTTCTGAAAAAGAAATGCGGGCTGTGGTTCGCGGTGAGCGACGGCGGAGACTTTACCCAAAGCGTGACCGCTCACAGATATACGGAAAGTCTTGCGAAAGCGTTCGCGCTGTCGGTAAAGGCGGGCTGCAACATAATGACGGACAGTGATGAGGCGGTAAGAGCCGCCGCGAAGCTCGCGCTGAAGCAAGGGCTGATAACCGTTGAGGAGCTGCGGCACTCGGCGGCGGAGGTGATAAAGGCGCGGCTGCGGCTCGGGCAGGGAAGCGAGGAAAGCAGGTACACCTGCCCCGCCGCGCAGATAAACAGCCCCGAAAGCAGCGCCGTAAACCTTCGCGCCGCAATGGAGCAGGTGGTGCTGCTGAAAAACGACGGCACGCTGCCCATAAAAAGCAAGCCGAAGAAGATAGCAGTGGTGGGCGCTCTCGCGGACAGCAACCTCCGTGACTGGTACACAGGGTATTTCACCGACGCTGTGACGGTCTTTGAGGGTATAAAGCGGGAGTTTCCTGACGCACAGGTCGTTCATGACAGCCTGTGGGATATATACACGATAACGGCTCCCAACGGCAGGCTGCTGCGCGTACACGAGGACGGTACGGTCTGCGCGGACGGTGAACAGGGTGACGGTGAGGCTGTCCTTTTTGAGATACAGAACTGGAGCGACGGAGCAAACGACGATTCGCGGGTCAACCTTTACTCCGTAAAGTACAAAAAGTACCTGCGGCTGAGCGACGACGGTTCGCTGAAGCTGCATAACAGCGTGATATACGACTGGTTCACCCGCGAGACATTCTGTCTGAAGAAAACCGCGTCCGACAACGGCTGCATTTTCGAGGACTATCAGTTCCACAGACGCATGAAGCTTGACGACAAGGGACGGATAAACTTCGGCAGGCAGTATGCCGTAACGTCTGACTGCCTGTTCGGCTGTACGCTTTACAGCGCCGGCAGCGAGCGCGCTGAAAAAGCGGCGAAGGACGCCGACCTTGTTGTATGGTGTGTCGGGAATGACCCCATGCAGGGCGCGCGAGAGTGCTTTGACCGCAAGACACTGAGCCTGCCGCGGGAAATGCGGATAAACTGGGGCAAGTATAAAGACAGCGCCGATATACGGAAAAAGACGGTCATGGTGCTTATATCGAGTTTCCCGTATTCCATAAACGCGGAGGACGAGGAGCTCCCCGCGATACTATACACCACCCACGCGGGAGCGCATCTCGGTACTGCCGCGGCACAGACCATATCGGGGAAGAACCCGCCCTCGGGGCATCTTGCGATGACTTGGTACCGCTCGGAGCTTGAACTGCCCGATATCCACGAATACGATATCGAGAAAGCGGGTACCACCTATATGTATTTTAGGGGGAGACCGCTGTACCCGTTCGGACACGGTCTTTCATACGCAGAGTTTGCCCTCGGAGAGCTGAGTATCGACGGCGGGAAAGCGTCGCTTGACGCGGAAAACATATCGAACACCGACGGCACCGCGGTGGTGCAGCTTTACTTCACGGTAAGGAGCTCCGCGTTCAGCCGCCCTTTGCGCAAGCTCTGCGGATTTGAGCGTGTGCCGCTTCGGGCGGGTGAAAAGCGCAGAGTGAGCATAGACATCTGCGCGGACGCGCTTGCGGTCTATGATACAGCCGTGGGACGCTTTATCACTGAGGACGGTGAATACGAATTCTGCGCGGGACTTTCGAGCGCGGATATACGCTGCACCGCTGTGACGCATATTGACGGGGAAAAGCCCGGAATACGCGGGAAACGTTTCAGCGCGGCGGAATTTGACAGCTATGACAGCATTCGGATATGCGCGAATGTCAGCGCGGACAGTATCTCTCACCGCAGCTATGTGCGTGCCACGGGCTGGGTCGGGACGCTTGTGTATAAGCGCACAGACCTTTCGGGAGCAAAGCGGATAACGCTTCGGGCGTCGCTTATCGTGGGCTCGGACGAACTCACCGTACAGGCGGGCGGCAGGGAATACACTGCTAAGGTGCCGCACTGCGACAGGTATGACGACCTGCGCAGGGTGACGGTAGAGCTCACCGACCCGCCGTGCGAGCCTTCTGAGCTTGTCATTAAGCTCAAAGAGGGCATGGCGCTGTCGGAGATAACTATTGAATGAGAACGGAGGTGGCAGAATGCCGTTTCTGCCTGTGTCCCGAGAGGATATGAAAAAGCTCGGGACAGAACAGCTTGACTTTATCTGCGTGACGGGGGACGCTTACGTGGACCACCCGTCATTCGGCATTGCAATAATATCGCGGCTGCTGGAGAGCTTCGGCTGCACGGTTGGCATGATAGCCCAGCCCGTGAGCGACAGCGATTTCACGCGGCTCGGAGCGCCGAAATACTGCTTCATGGTCACGGGCGGCAACATCGACAGCATGGTGTCGAATTATACCGTTGCCCTCAAAAAACGCAATGACGACGCGTACAGCCCCGGCGGCAGGGGAGGGAAACGCCCCGACAGAGCCGTTGACACCTACTGCCGCGCCATAAGGCGGCTGTTCCCCGGCACGGAGATAGCCATAGGCGGGCTTGAGGCGTCGCTGCGGCGTTTCGCTCACTATGACTACTGGGACGATACTGTAATGCCGTCCATACTCGTTTCGAGCGGCGCACAGCTTCTGATGTACGGCATGGGGGAGCTTACCGTAACCGAGATATGGAACCGCTTCAAGGCGGGGGACAGGCTGTGTGATATGCACGACATACGCGGCACCTGCTATCTCACCGAGCCGGTCAATACTCCCATAGGCGCGGTGCAGTGCGACAGCTTCGAGCTTGTGCGGGACAACAAGAAAGCCTACGCAAAATCCTGCCGCAAGCAGTACGACGAGCAGGACGAGGTCTATGGGCGCACTGTCGTCCAGCGCCACGGAGATATGATGCTCGTACAGAACCCGCCTCAGCGGAGCCTTACTCAGTCGGAGTTCGACCGCACCTATGAGCTGCCCTACATGAGGGCGTATCACCCGATGTACGAAAAAGAGGGCGGCGTGCCGTCCATAAAGGAAGTAGAGTTTTCCATAACCCACAACCGCGGCTGTTTCGGGTTCTGCAACTTCTGCTCCATAGCGCTTCACCAGGGGCGAAGGGTACAGACCCGCAGCGCCGAGTCCGTGCTGAACGAGGCGAGAGAGCTGTCGCGGTCACCGGGGTTCAAGGGCTATATCCACGATGTGGGCGGTCCCACCGCGGATTTTCGTTTCCCGTCATGTGAAAAACAGCTTAAAAGCGGGCTTTGCAAGGGAAAAAAGTGCCTTGCGCCTGAACCATGTCCGAATATGAAGGTCGATCACACCGAGTATCTGTCGATACTTCGGAAAATGCGGGAGATAAAGGGCGTGCGTAAGGTGTTCATACGTTCTGGCATACGCTATGACTATCTTATCGAGGACAAGAACGACGAGTTCATGAAGGAGCTTATCGCCAATCACATCAGCGGTCAGCTCAAGGTTGCTCCCGAGCACGCGAGCAACAAGGTGCTCGACTACATGGGAAAACCGCATATCGAGGTGTATGAGCGGTTTGAGAAGAAGTTCTACGATATCACGAAGGGCATGGGGAAGGAGCAGTACCTTGTGCCGTATCTTATGTCGTCACACCCGGGGTGTACGCTCAACGACGCGGTGGATCTTGCGGTGTTCCTCAAAAAGCACAATATCCGCCCCGAGCAGGTGCAGGATTTCTACCCCACCCCAGGCACCATTTCCACCGCCATGTTTTATACGGGGCTCGACCCGTACACTATGGAACCCGTGTATGTGCCGCGGAAATACGAGGAAAAGCAGCTCCAGCGCGCGCTGCTGCAATATTACAAGAAAGAGAACCGTGAGCTTGTGGAAAAGGCGCTCACGATAACGGGCAGGAAAAATCTGATAGGCAGCGGTGCGGATTGTCTGATACCTGCTGCCGCAGCGGGCAGGAAGAATGGAAAATATGCACAGACCGGAGGAGCAAACAGACCGCACACCCCCGGAAATATCCGAAAACACGGCGGCGGAGCAGCCAAGACCGCACAGAAGAAAAAGCATAAGTAGCGGCGGTATCGCGCTTTGCATAGCCTTGTCGGTCATTGCCGTTTATGCGGCAGTGCGGCTTATCGGCGGTGCGGGGCTGTGGAACAGCCTGTACGGTGCCTTCGGGCTTCGGAGCAGTATCGGCGCTCCCATGACGGAAGGCGCGGTGACGGTGCATTTTGTCAACGTCGGACAGGGCGACTGCGCCCTTATTCGCACGGGAAACCGCGATATACTGATAGACTGCGGCGAGTACGACGAATACCCGACCGTGGCGCGGTATCTCGATGATGCGGGAGTTACCCGCCTTGACACGGTGATAATGTCGCACCCGCATTCCGACCACATGGGCTGTATGTACCGCATTATCGCAAGGTACGGTGCGGGAGCGCTTGTGATGCCCGCCGTGCAGGAGAGCATGATACCCGTGACAGGCTCTTACGAAAAGCTGATGCGTGAGCTTGAACGTCAGAAGATAAGCGTTTTTACGGCAAAGCCCGGGACTTTCATCGACACAGGCGGCTGCGGTACTCTTGAGGTCATAGCGCCGATGAGGGAATACGATGACCTCAACAATTCGTCGGTGACAGTGAGATATACCTACGGCGATGTGAGCTTTCTGTTCACAGGTGATATTGAAAGCAAAGCCGAGAGCGATATCTTAGCCTCAGGCGCGGATATAAAAGCCGATGTCATCAAGGTCCCGCACCACGGGAGCGGCACTTCGAGCACCCGCGCGTTCGTGCAGGCTGTAAAGCCCGTGTACGCGGTGTTCAGCGTAAAGCAGGAGAACGATTACGGTCACCCGCACGCGAACATCGTGGAGCTTTACGAAGCTCTCGGAGCGGAGATACTGCGCACGGATACGGACGGCAGCGTAAGCTTTTCCACCGACGGGCATACGATAACCGTTTACCGTGAGAACGCTCTTGCGGAAGCAGCGTGAGCCGTGAAAAAATTTTACAAACGTATTGCAAAACGCATTGTTTTGTGGTAGAATATATAGTGTATTAGCAGCCTGTCCCCGTCAGTCGGAGGACGGCGCATAAAGCATTACACGAGTGAGGTGAGAATAATGGCAGCCGACCCGCATGGGCGAAGACGAACAGAATACCGCGAGGGAGGCGAGCCGTGTGCAGTCTCCCCGCAATAAGGAGAGACCGCAATGATAAACACCTACCGTTCCGCGGGTGCAGGCATGACCGAGGTTGAGGAGCTCGAACCCGGCTGCTGGATATCCGCCGTCGCGCCCACAGAAGCCGAGATATCGAAGCTTGAATCCGAGCTTGACGTTGACCGCGACTTTATACGCTCCGCGCTTGACGAGGAGGAATCCTCACGTATTGAGAACGACGAGGGACAGACCCTTATCGTCCTTGACTATCCTGTGGCGGAGAAGAATGACGACGAGACCTTCTCGTATTCCACGCTTCCTATGGGACTTATACTTACCGATTCAAACGTTATATCGGTAAGCCTGTCACGCAACTCCATAATCGAGGACTTTGAAAAAGGCGTGGTAAAAAACGTGAACACGAGGTTCAAGACCCAGTTCGTGTTCTGCATACTCCTGCGCATAGCCGCGAAATACCTGCAATACTTAAAGCAGATAGAGAAGATATTCAACTATGTGCAGAAACAGCTCCACACCTCAATGAAGAACGAGCACCTTATCCAGCTGCTCGGCTTGCAGAAATCGCTTATTTACTTCTCCACGTCGCTCAAATCCACAGAGACAGTGCTTGAAAAGCTGCTGCGCGGACGGGTGATAAAGCTGTACGACGAGGATCAGGAGCTTCTGGAGGACGTACTCGTAGAGGTCAAGCAGGCTATCGAGATGTCGAATATCTACTCGAATATCCTGTCGAATACCATGGACGCGTACTCCAACATCATTTCCAACAACATGAACCGCGTCATGAAAGCGCTGACTATCATAACTATCGTGCTTGAGATACCGAACATCATATTCGCGTATTACGGCATGAACACCGACCTGCCGCTGCCTTATACATGGGTGGCTATCGTGCTTGCCGTGGTGCTTGCGGTGATGGCGACGATAATTCTGCTGAAAAGCAAGTTTCTCAAATAGCGAAAGCCCTGTGGGAGTGACCCGCAGGGCTTTGTTGTTATGCAGCTTTATCGGAGCGGGGCTTGTCTTTCTTCATCAGCAGTATCATGCTGATACAGCCCACTGCGGCAAGAACCGATAACAGCGGAATAAAGGTTTGTATGGGGGACAGCGTGTCAAGACGCTCGACGGCAGTCTCACTTCCGAATATCATATACAGCACTTCCATGCCCAGATTGTTGTTCACCGCGTGGCAGAATGCCGCAGGGTATATCGACCTTGTTTTCTCGGTGAGAAGCGTGAGAAACGCGTTCATCAGCGTACACATAAGGCACATACGCACTATCCCGACGAACGGATAGCCCGGATAATCCACCCCGAAGTTGTGACCTGCCACTGTGAGCGGCGCGTGCCACAGCCCCCATATTATGCCGCCCGTCACGACAGCCGCAGGCTTCGGCATAAGCTCCATAAGCTTTGGCATCATATAGCCGCGCCAGCCCCATTCCTCACCGAACGCGGGGAAGAATACTGTCAGCGAGAAAGCAAGCTGCATGAGGAACATACCCGCGCTCTGTAAATTCACGCTGCCGAAGGTCTCGGAAAGGGTCATACCGTTAAGGAAGAACAAATATATCAGAAACGCCGACAGCGCCGAATATCCGAGCGGCACTGTCACCGAGGCAGTCCAGAAACCCATTTTCCCCTTTGTGTTCATTCCGAGGTACGAGTTTCTGAAGCCCTCCTTTGTCACAAGGCGGGTGATGATGTTGGCAATGGACGGTATCATCATGCCGAACACGCCGAGCAGATACGTGGGAACGGCAAGTGCTTCGTTGTCGCTTGCGTATATCGGCTCACCGTAAACCGACCACATGACGGGAACGATGATACAGAACGGAACGAATGATATGACAAGGAATATTATGAGTCTTTTCAGCGTGAGCTTCTTATTGTTCATAGTTCTCCGCCCCCTTTCTGAACAGCTTTACGGATATCTTGCAGGATATGAAGTATGCCGCGGCGGAAACGAACGGGAACAGAGAGAGCCAGAATATGATGTCACCGCTTTGCAGCCAGTCCATAAACGCGGCGACCGGGTCTTCCGTACCGATAAGCCATGATATGTCTCCGAACAGAAAATATATCATGAAAAGACAGAACACGCCGAATATAACAGCGCCCTTTATCGCTACTCCGCGCTGTGAGCCGAAACGGATAATGAACGGTATCTCTATCGCGTTCATAAGCATACGCCAGAAGAAGATCATCATCAGCATCATAACTGCCGAGACTTTTCCGCCGAATATTCCCGTAGCTATCGTGTCGCAGACGAACATCAGGAACATAATGACGACATTGAGTATCAGTATGTAGAAGTATTTCGATTCGATATGACCCTTGCCGCCCTGTGGGACTGACATTGCGAATGCGGAGGCGGTCTTGTTCTCGTCCGCTTCAAACAGCAGACTCGTGCTCATGGACGGGAGTAAGAAAGCAAGATAATACAGGACAATGAAAACCAACGTAACGTTCTGAGCGTCGCTTTCCTGCCGCAGCGACTCACTGCCCCCCATGAATACGCCCAGAAGCACCGCAACGAGACCGCACAGCAGCGCCGTGATAACAGAGAACAGGAAAGACCACCTGTTTACGCGGAAGTTCTTGTATATCAGACCCGACATATCATTTCTCCCTCCTCTTGTAGATAAGATACATAGCTGCAAACAGCAGTATCAGAAGCACTGAAACGACCAAAGGAAAATAGGGGCAGAAGACCTCGGCAGCATTAAAAAAGGTGACGAAGCCGTTATCTTCTTCCGCGCCCGGGTTCTGACTGTTTATGAATGACCATATCGTCAACGGCAGGATTACCGCTGCCAATGTCATGAGCATACCTTTGTCACGGTCTTTGAGGAGTGTCACAAATATCTGAGATATGACGCAGAAAGCCGAGATAACGGCAAATATCAGCGTGTATGCCGCAAATTCCCTGTAAGCGTACCCATAGCCGGATATAAGACCGATAAAGAACATATACGCTGCTCCGAACGCAAATGACGCGGCACTCAGCAGGACATTCAGCGCGAGCTTCACAGACGCGAAGCGCAGCGGGGTCACGGGGGTGCAGTGCTCGAACCTGTTCCAGCACGTAAGAGTGTCCTTTGCCGCAATGTCCGCTGCCGACATCAAAAACTGCATGGACATTACTGCGGGAAAAAACTGTACCGAAAGATACATAGTCCTGCGCATATTCTCAATAATGTCGGGGGCGTCGGGAGCTATGGTGCCGTCTCCGCTTACCATAACGTCATTGAGTATCCTGCCGATGTTGCCGTAGTTGAAGCTAAGCAGCGTGAGCCAGCATATCACGGCGCTCGCGGCAAAAAATATAAGCCCCGTCAGCAGGGTCTTTCTTGTGAGATAAAGCTCACGGTAAACGAGCCCGATGAATTTTCCCTGTTTCATCACGACCACTCCTTTTTGCCGCGGTTCACATAGAACAGCATTATTTCTTCAAGCGTCGTCTTTTCTATCGCCGCGCCCGAGTATTTCTTCTCCGCGGCAGCTCTGTCGGAGACCATTACCTCGGCGCCGAATTCGCTTAGCCGCGCACTTATGAAGTCCCCGGGGTCAATGTCCCTGTAATCCGATTTGGTGCATTTTATCATCGCGTGGCTGTCAAGCACATCGTCCTTATAGCCCGTCAGCAGTATCTTTCCCCTGTCGATGAAAGTCACGCAGTCCGCTATCTTTTCAAGGTCGCTCGTGATGTGGGAGGACATAAGTATCGAGCGGTCGCCGTCCATAAGGTACTCGCGGAACATATCGAGTATCTCGCTACGCACTACGGGGTCGAGGCCCGTGGTAGCCTCGTCCATTATCAGCAGCTCGGCGTTATGTGACAGGGCGGTGGCTATCTGCATTTTCATCTTCATGCCCTTTGAGAATTTTGAGAGCTTTTTCTTCACGGGCAGCCCGAATCTTTCACACAGTCCGAAAAAACGCTCCTCGTCCCACGCGCCGTACAGACCCGAGAACATCTTTGACAGCGCCGTGCCGGTAAAGCTGTCATGGAACGGCAGCTCGTCGAATACCACCGCGAGACGCTCCTTTATCTCGTACTCGTTTTTGCTGTGGTCGAGCCCCAGCAGCTTTATCTCGCCGCCGTCATTCTTTATGATATTAAGCAGTGCGCGGATAGTTGTGGTCTTCCCCGCGCCGTTCTGACCGATGAATCCCATTATGCTGCCCTTGGGGACACTGAAGCTCACGCCGTCGAGCGTGAAACCGTCGTACTTCTTCGTGAGACCGTTTATTTCGATAGCATTCTCGTAATCAGTCATTGTTGTTATCCTCCTCATACATAAGCTCTATCATCTCTTTCAGTTCATTCACGGTAAGTCCGCAGAGCTTTGCCCGCTCACACGCCTTTGCGAGAAGCTCCTCGGTCTGCCGCACGGTCTCCTCCCGCAGAAAGTCGGTATTCTGGGCTTTTACGAAACAGCCCTTGCCCGTGAAGTTCTCGATGTAGCCGTCACGCTCAAGCTCCTCGTAAGCGCGTTTAGTGGTTATGACGCTGATACGCAGCCGGGCGGCGAGGGTGCGCATCGAGGGCAGCGCTTCACCTGCCGCGAGCGTACCGTTCATTATCTGGGCTTTTATCTGCGAGATTATCTGCTGATAAATCGGTTCGTCCGATGAATTTTTCAGAATGATATCCATTGGTGCACCTCAATATTGTATATATACGTTATACACAGTATAGCATGAATATATATATTTGTCAATAGTTTTTTCAAAATAAAAACAGCAGACTTGTAACTTTCGGGTCTGCTGTTTCTATGTCGTTGCGAAGTGAGTGACTAATCTCCGTTGTACGGTACCGGCTCCAGCGCGTCGCTGGCGAGGGGTCAAGGGGGCGAGAAGCCCCCTGCGGGGTTTGG
>JAGBLA010000086.1 GCA_017635675.1 Ruminiclostridium sp. | reverse complement strand
TGCGCAAATTGCGCCGTCAGATTTTTCGTCAGATTGGCTAAATTTGACGCAGGCTTGCTGGCGCAAGTCAAGGAAAATTTGGTCAAGATGACGGAATAATATGCAAGCAAGGTGCGTACGTCTATTTGTGCGGTATTGCCTTAATACTCAATTCCCTCGCGTGCGGAAACGCCTTTCTGATATGGATGACGCACACATTTTATCTCGCTGATGTAATCCGCCGCTTCCACAAAGACTTCGGCGGGAGACCTGCCGGTAATAACTACCTCAATACTATCCTTGGCTTCAAGTATCAGCTTTTCTGCACGCTCACAGTCCATGAGAGAATGCCCGAACGCAAAATTCAGCTCGTCAAGTATCACTCCGTTATATCCTCCCGAAAAAGCCATTTCGAGAAGTGCATTATGACACGCTGTAAGCTCTGCCTTATCGGTATCGGAGAGTGTGTTGAAAAAGCCGTAATCGCGGTCACAGCGCATGATATCTATTCCCGATATTTTTTCAAGCGATGAAAGTTCAGATGTATAGCCGCCTTTCATAAACTGCACGAAAGCGACCTTTCTGCCCGCGCCCGCCATTCTCACCGCAAGCCCGACAGAAGCAGTGGTCTTGCCCTTTCCCTCGCCGCAATAGATTTGAAGCATATCAATTCTCCCGACTAAGTTCTATATGTGTTCTTACCCACTCACCGCCAAGAGTACGGGAAAGCTCTGTGGGCTGACAGTTTCCCGCATAAAGCGTGAAGCTGCTGCCAAAGACCCTGCGCTCGCCGTTTTCGTTCACCGATGTGAACGCGCGTTCCGACAGACTGAATTGCAGTGTAAGCTGTTCTTTCGGCTCAAGCCTTATACGTTTGAACGCGCAAAGGCTGACATTCGGCACAGCGAATTCCGACTCGTCCTTTATGTAAAGCTGTACAACATCTTCCAACACGCTGTTTTTCTCGTTTGATAATGTTACCCAGACCTTTCCGTCCTTATAGTCAACTGCGCTGAAATGAATCGTTCCGTATGTCAGACCGAACCCGAACGGATAAAGCACATTCTCCGTAGTAAAGCGGTATGTTCTGTCTTTCATTGAGTAATCACGGAAATCAGGAAGTATTTCCGAGCTTTCGTAGAACGTCACGGGAAGCTTTCCGCTCGGTGATATATCACCGAACAGTATCCTCGCAAGCGCTCTTCCGCCGTACTGTCCGGGATACCATACGTGCAGCAGCGCGTTCGGCTTCACCTCTGGATTTACAGCGCTGCCTGCGGCGATAACAAGTATCACGGGCTTGCCTGTACCCATTATCTTTTCGAGAAGTATTCTCTGGCTCTCCGGCAGCCGCAGGTCTTTTTTATCTCCCGATGAGAACTCGTTGCCGGTATCTCCTTCCTCGCCCTCTATCGATGCGTCAAGACCAAGACAGAGAACCACAGCATCGGAGTTTTCAGCCGCCGCGACAGCCTCCGCGTACCTGTCACCTGCCTGCGCGAGCGTCGATACCCTGTCCTTGTACAGGTGGCAGCCTTCCGCGTATATCACGCGTCCCCCGAAACGCTCACGTATTCCCGATAGGAACGTGATATACTCGTCGGCAAGACCGTTGTAATTGCCCTCCAGCGCCGCACGGCTGTCTGCGTTGGGTCCTATTACTGCCAGTGTTTTGTAACTGCTCTCGTCAAGCGGCAGTATGCCGTCATTACGCAGCAGTACCATTGAACGCTCCGCGCATTTCAGTGACACAGCCTTATGCTCTTCCGATGATACAGACAGGTACGGGATATCATCATATTCCGTCTTGTCATCAAACATTCCCAAACGTATTCTTGTGCGCATAACGTGCACACAAGCTCTACGGATATCCTCCTTTGTTATCAGCCCTTCGTCAAGCGCTGTCAAAAGGTTCATATACGTACAGCCGCAGTTAACGTCACACCCCGCTTTTATTGCCATAGCCGCCGATTCCGACGGTGTAGCGGTAACTTGGTGATTTGCGTGGAAATCCTGTATCGCCCAACAGTCCGATACAAAGTACCCGTCAAATCCCCAGCCCCGCAGCTTTTCCATAAGCATGGTGTTAGCGCAGGCAGGCTCGCCGTTTACGCGGTTGTAAGCGCCCATTACGCCCTCGACCTTCGCGTCGCGTACAAGAGCTTCAAATGCGGGAAGATATGTCTCTTCAAGCTCTTTTGCGGAGACTTCCGCGTTAAAGGAGTGCCGCTCCGCCTCGGGACCGCTGTGGACAGCGAAATGCTTTGCGCAGGCGGCAGCTTTCAGCACCTTCCCGTCACCCTGGAGCCCGCTTACGTATGCTTTTCCGTTCTCTGCGGTAAGGTACGGATCCTCGCCGAATGTCTCATGTCCCCTGCCCCAGCGCGGGTCGCGGAATATATTTATGTTCGGCGCCCAAAGTGTAAGACCCTTGTATATGTCGCGGTCACCGTGCTTTACATACTCGTTGTACTTTGCACGGGCTTCATCTGAGGTCACCTCTCCCGCCTGCTTTACAAGTCCGGTATCGAACATAGCCGCCAGACCTATCGCCTGTGGGAACATTGTGGCTATACCCGAACGGGCAAGTCCGTGGATACCCTCATTCCACCAGTTATACGCCGGTATCCCAAGCCTTTCTACCGCAGGCGCGTCATACCTGAGCTGACCTGCCTGCTCCTCTGTCGTCATTTTGTCAACAAGTGCCTCCGCGCGCTCCTGCGCGGAAAGCGATGTGTCAAGATACCTCTCCATACTGCACCTCACTGTAACCCAACTGTTCTGTTCACTGCCATTGAAAACGCAATACCCTGTCCCGCGGTATTCATTCCCGCAGATTTATACACGGCATCGAGCACCGCGTCTTTTATATCCTTCGGAACAAGTATCATCAATACTTCCTTGTCCGGGTGTATCGTTATCTTGAATATTTCCTCCGCTTCCTTGCCCGCAGTGCCTCTCGCACGGATAACCGTGCCTCCGCGGGCTCCTGCCTCTCTTGCGGCGTCCATTACCGTTTCCGAGAAACCGGAATTGATAATACAGAATATCATTTCATAGCTTTTTTCGCTCATTGTATTTATCTCCCCTCAACTGTACTTACCGCGTTGCTAAGGAACGCATATACCGATGTTCCTATCATGCTCGTGAACGGCACCGAGACCGCCACGCCCTTGCCGCCGCGGACTGTGCGAAACTTTGTCTCAAGCATATATGTGATGTCATTCAGCCTGTCCTCGCGCACTACGCTGAATATCACAGCTTTGTCGGTGTCCGCAAGGCCAAGGTAATCAAGTATATCCGCCTTGGCGGTACCGTGTGCGGGAGCAGTAAACTGAAAGTTCACATCATACGCCTGCAGCAAGTCAGCGTAAAACTCAGCTTTTACCTTATCCACTATGGTTATCAGCAGTTCAAGCTTTATCGGCGCGAGCTGTCCGGGCTGAACTACCGACTGCTCCACGCCTTTTTCAGCTTTCTGCGTCTTTTTCTTTTTCAATATCGGCATGGTTTATCTCCTATTCAAAATAAATGATCTGCGCATCGTCCGCCGACATGATGCGAGCCATAGCGATACGCCTTCTCATTCTCTCGGAAATAACAGCCTTGAAACCGAGAGACTGTATCGTAATAAGCGGGGTCATGGCGACCATAGCAACGATACCAAATGCTGAGGAAAGCACTTCGTCCGCGCCCCTTAACGCAACGCACGCACCGATAGCGAGCGGCAGTATAAAGCTCGATGTGAGGGGACCGCTCGCTACTCCGCCCGAGTCGAACGCTATCGCGGTATAGAGCTTCGGCACAAAGAACGACAGTCCAAGCGATATAAGATAACCCGGTATCAGGTAATAAAGCAGCGAGAAACCGAATATTATACGGACTATCGAAAGCCCGATAGAAACACCTACGCCCAATGAAAGCGCTATCATCATCTCACGTTTTGTTACAGAGCCGCCCGTTATGTCTTCGACCTGTTTGTTGAGAACGTGTACTGCGGGCTCCGCAAGTACTACCACCATACCTATCACGAATGCGAACACAATAAGCGGGACATTGCCGCTTGCCGCAAGTTCACAGCCGAGCTTATAGCCTATTGGCATAAATCCTGCCGCCACGCTGCCTAAGAATATAACGAGCCCTGCAAAAGTATAGGCTATTCCCACAAGTATCTGCAGCAGCTTTTTCTTAGGAAGCTTCAGTATAGTTACCTGAAGCACTCCGAAGGATATCATTATAAGTACCAGCGATCTGCCGACCTCCTCGGTAGTGCTTATTATCATTTCCAAAAAAACGTCCCCGAGATGCGAATCTATGGAATAATCCGGCAGTGCGTATGTAAGATCTCCGCTTGCTGACAGGGACAATACAAGCACCGCTATTATCGGACCTACGGAGCACAGCGCTATCAGACCGAAACTGTTCTCGCTGGCGTTGCGTCCGCCTATCGTGAGAGCTATACCGACACCGAGAGACATTATGAACGGTACTGTAATCGGGCCTGTGGTAACTCCGCCTGAGTCGAACGCCATAGGCAGCAGCGAACCGCCGCCGCTTTCGATAAGCAGTGCCGCAAGCGCGAACAGCATCATGTAGAAAAACATCAGAAACGGCGCAAGGTCTTTTTTCAATACTATCTTTATGACCGCCGTAAGCAGGAAGATACCCACACCAACGCCCACAAATACTATAAGCAGAGTACCGTTCATCACTGCGCTCACCTGTCCCGCGAGCACAGAAAGGTCGGGCTCCGCCACGGTTATGAGCACGCCCATTATGAAGCAGACCGTGAACAGGATACCGAGCCTGCGTGACTTTGTAAGACCCGCACCCACGTGCTCACCCATAGGTGTCATTGCAAGGTCAGCTCCGAGATTGAAAAGCGCTATACCGACAATAAGAAAAAACGCGGAAAGTCCGAAAACGAGCTTCTCCTTACCGTCAAGCGTTACAAGAGGGGTGAAAGTCGCCGCAAGAACTATAAGAGTGATAGGAAGAACGGAAACCAGCGCTTCTTTCAGCTTTCCCCATAATGCCTTTAACATTGTTTTCCCCCTTTTGGACTGAATAACATTAATATAAGTATTATATCATATTTTCATATAAAATACAATAGCTGCGAACAATAAAAAATGCCGCACTTCTGAATAGTGCGGCTTTTTGTCAATTATGCTGCATCGTCTGTGCCGGAAGCACTTGCCGATTCCTTCTTGGTGTCCGCAAGAAGCTCCTCCTTCAGGCTTTCACCGGCTTTAAGCCTTTCAAGACCTTTGCGGAACTCCTCGTCCTTCATTGTGAAGAAATACCTGTCGTAGAACGTTCCCGTGGTGTCCCAGAGCACAGGACACATCTTCCTTTTCAGCATTTCCTCCGCTGCGATAAGATTAAATCTTCTTATCTCAACGGGCTCCTTGTTTCTGAGCGCCACACAGCCGTATTCTCCGACTATGACAGGTACGCCGTTATCTACAAAGCGCTCCTTGAGCATATCCATAAGGCGCTCCATTTCCTCTACTTCTTTCGGATGTCCCCATGTCTTGCGCGCTTTTCCCCAGCTTGCGTCTCTTTCGAGGATACAGAACGTGGAGGGCGTATAGTAATGCACCGAGACAGCGCATCTTCCCGCGGGGTCGTTCGGCATTACGAACAGCTTGTCACAGGTAAGCTCGACATCGGTGTTATATCCCGCTATCAGCAGATGACGCTTTTCGTTATTGCCGCCGCTCGCGCGCACTATATCCACGAATTTCTGATTTATCTCGTTCAGCAGTCCGTAAGACTCTTCCTTGGCTTCGCCCTCTGTGCCGCTGTAACGGTTCCATATACTGTCCCAGCCGCCTTCCTCGTTCAGCGATTCAAACATGAGCTTATCGCCGTGGTCGCGGAAGTATTCGCTTATCTGCTCCCATATACGGGTGTACTTCTTCATGCATTCTTCCTTTTCGGTCGGGAATTTTTCCCACCAGCCGCCGTCCCAGTGCTCGTTGAGTATAACGTACATTCCGCTGTCGAGCGCCCAGTCAACTACCTCGCCCACTCTTGCGATGTATTCCGCGCTTATGGTGTAATCCTCCGCCATCATGTTAGACCACGCCACAGGCACGCGGAGAACTCCGAAACCCGCGTCTGCATAGCCCTGTATGAGCGGCTGGGATATAGTGGGGCTGCCCCAGCCCTTCTCAAATGAGCTTACCATAGTTCCGCTTATCCCGCTGGATTCAAAGGTGTTGCCGAGGTTTATGCCGAGCCCCATTTCCTCGACTACCTGCTGAGTTGTGATATCACGCATTTCTCCCACCTGCTTTTCCGGCTCTGCCGCCGTTGTTTCAGCAGGAGCTTCTGTCTGTTGCGCGCCGCCGTTGTTACAGCCCGATACAAGCAATGCTGCCGCCATGAGTGCCGCTGCTGTTCTTTTCATCTTCATTTTGCTATTACCTCACAAATACAAATTCTTCAAGCTCAAAGAGCCTTCTTCCCTTGAACATCTCCGCTGCCCAGCCTTCATATCCGCTTTTTGCTTTAAGATATACCGCGTGTCTTCCCTTTATCGCGGGAAGCTTTGCCGATATTACTCCGCCCGCTTCTCCGAATGCCGCTTCACCGACAGGCTCTCCGTCGTCGCCGTCAAGATGTATCTGCACCACCCCGCGGCAGCCTTCTCCGCGTATTTTAAGCATTATCGAGTACGGGTCGTCGTCATTTCCGAAGTCATAATACTTCCAGCCCATGACCGCACCGTCTTCGATACCTGTTATCACTCTGTTGAAAATATCAAGCTCTGTAATGAAACAGCCGCCTTTCAGCACACATGCTGTATCCGCCTTAGTAACGATGAACGGGTCAAGGCTCTTCTCAAAGCCAAGTGATGTCATTTCCACCTGCGGTATCGTGCCGTCGGGAAGTATCTCTATGTGCTCGACACATCCGCGGCGTGACATTATCGTACCGTTGGTCATTCTGTGATAGAATATGTACCACTCACCGTTTATCTGCATCACCGAACCATGGTCATTTCCGCCGGGATAATCGGCGGAGTTGTCAATTATCGTTCCCTTGTATTCATACGGACCTGTGGGAGAGTCGCTTACTGCGTAATCGAGACAGCTGCCTTTCTTCGGGGAGTAGATAAGATAGTACCGTCCGTTAATCTTTCGCGGTGAGCAGGCTTCAAAAAAGCTGTGAGGGGCATCTGTCGGGATAATATCGAGTTTGTAGCTCCCGTCAATGACCGTGTGCATATCATTTGGGTCAAGCTCCGCCATATATGAGCCCAGATAGCCGCAGTAGATATATACTCTGCCGTCATCATCAACGAGAACTCCAGGGTCAATGAATGTGCCGTCGTCAAAATGCTTTTCAAGCTTGTATTCATATTTTGACAGAAATGTGAACGGTCCCTCCGGACGGTCACTAACAGCGACACACCCCTTCGCGCCCACTATGTAAGCGTACAGGTAATACTTACCGTTCTTCTCCACTACGTCCGGCGCGTACAGCTCGTTGTCTGTCCAGCCAACATCGGACTTGTGTCCGCGAAAATCTCTCGTGGAGAATGCGGTACCGTGGCATACCCACTTGCTCAGGTCATCTACCGGCGCAGACCAGACCTTCAGACGATAGTCGCAGAATTTGTCGCAGCCGCTGCGGTCATGCGAGCCATATACATATACCCTGTTTCCGAATACTCTCGGTTCCCCGTCCGGGATATACTCCCAGGACGGAAGATACGGATTTGGCATTATATCACTCTCCTTTTACACTTTATCTATTATAGCACATAGTAAACGTTTACACAATGTCCGATTTTACAAATTTAGACGACAATTTTTAGATATTTTCAATAAAAGTTGCGCAATGAAAGAAAATATGTTATAATATAAAAAAAAAGAAAGCGGTGACAAGCTGTACAGCTCTATGGCAAAAATGAACAATGAACCTGACGATAAGTCTGCCGCTCCGCGCGAGCGAAAGATATTCATAATATTCTGTACCGCCGCGGCAGTTTATTTCGCCGTGTGCATTCTTATATTCACCCTTGCAGACATAAACGAACAGAATGCCTACGTCGATGTAAAGCCGCTGTTGTCGGAAAAGAACACTATCCCCGACTCTGAAAAAATCAATATAAACACCGCCACCCTCGAAGAGCTCGTTTCACTTAACGGCATAGGTGAGGTAACAGCCTCAAATATCATCGAGTACCGCGATACATACGGCGGATTTATCAGTATAGACGAGCTCGTGAACGTCAACGGTATCGGTGAAAAGCTTCTCAAAAAGATACGACCGTACCTCACATTATAGCTGTACATGATTTGTCCGGTTGTGTACAATGCGGGTTTTTTCGGTCTTTTTGCATTATTTTTTCAAGCGTTTTTCTCAAAAAAACTATTGCATTATTTGCTCAGATATTGTATAATAATATTTATAACTGTAACCCACCGAAAGGATGATAAGTATGCCGCAGGCAATAAGACATAAAATACCCATGCTCACCATGAGAGGGCTTGTTGTGTTCCCGGAAATGGTGATAAACTTTGATGTCACCAAGCCGAAATTCATTGAAGCCGTGAAAATGGCGAGTATCACTGACAAACGCATCTTCCTCGTTACACAGAGAGAATACGAAAACGAGGATACAGGCAAAACCGACCTTTACAGCATAGGCGTCGTGGCAGAGATACGGCAGATACTCAAGACGCCGGATAAGGTGACAAGAGTAGTTATTCACGGGCTTTACCGAGCAAAACTTATTTCTGTCGCAGACAACGATTCGTACTACTGTGCTGAGATAACAGAGGTGAAAGAGCGTGTCCATGAAATAGAAGAATCACGTGCGTTCGCGTACGAGAGAGTGCTCAAAATGCTGTTCAACGACTACGCCTCTCTCGTACCGAAGATACCCGATGAGCTTCTGAACATAGTCGAAAACGAGCATGACCTCAAAAAACTCTTTGACCTTATTATTTTCAATGTATTTCTGAGGACCGACAGCAAGCAGACACTTCTGGAGACCAATGGCCTTGAAAAGCAGATAAAAAAGCTTATCGATATGCTCACCGAGGAGATCAAGGTACTCAAATTCGAGGCCGAGATAAATGAGCAGATACGTGATTCCATTGACAGCAACCAGCGTGAATACATACTCCGCGAACAGATGAGAGCCCTCTCAAAACAGCTTGGCGAGTCCGACGATTATGACGATGAATTCGCATACTACTCCGACCATATCGAGGCTGTGGGATTTTCCGACGATACGAAGGAAAAACTCATGCGTGAGCTCAATAAGATGATGAAGGTATCGCCGTCTTCACAGGAATACGGACTTATAAAGACCTACCTCGATTCCGTGCTTGAAATGCCGTGGAACGAATTCACCACTGATACCATTGATATCGCAAAAGCCGAAAAGCAGCTTGAAAAGGATCACTACGGACTGAAAAAGGTCAAGGAGCGTATCCTTGAAATTATCTCGGTACGCAAGCTCAACCCCGATATCAAGAGCCAGATAATCTGTCTTGTGGGACCTCCCGGAGTCGGAAAGACCTCTGTGGGACACTCCATTGCGGATGCCCTCGGACGGCAGTATGTGAGAGTTTCACTCGGCGGTGTGCGTGATGAGGCTGAGATACGCGGTCATAGGAAAACCTATGTCGGCGCTATGCCCGGACGTATCGTAAGCGCGATCAAACAGGCAAAATGCATGAACCCCGTTATCCTGTTCGATGAGATCGACAAAATGGGCAACGACTATAAAGGCGATCCTGCTTCGGCTATGCTGGAAGTGCTCGATCCCGAGCAGAACTCCACCTTCACCGATCACTACTTCGAGATACCGATAGATCTGAGCGATGTTCTGTTCATCACTACCGCGAACACTACCGATACTATACCCGCTCCCCTGCTCGACCGAATGGAGATCATTGAGCTTTCGAGCTATACACGCGAGGAAAAATTCAATATCGCCAAAAAGCACCTTCTCCCCAAGCAGCTCAAAAAGCACGGTGAGACCCGCAAAACTCTCAGAATAAATGATAAAGCGATCTACGCCATGATCGACGGCTATACAAAGGAAGCAGGCGTGCGCGGTCTCGAAAAGAAGATCGCGTCGGTCTGCAGAAAGGCTGCAAAGAGAATAGTAAGCGGCGAAGCATCGGTTTCCGTAAGCGACACCAATATCAAGGATTTCCTCGGTACACGCAAGTATCTGCCGGAGATGATCTCCAAAAACGACGAGGTCGGAGTTGTCACCGGTCTTGCCTGGACTTCCGTAGGCGGCGTTACCATGCCGCTTGAAGTCATTGTACTGGAGGGCACCGGCAAGATCGAAGTCACAGGCTCGCTCGGAGATGTGATGAAGGAGTCCTGCAAGATAGCCGTGAGCCTTGTTCGCAGCATCGCGAAGAAGTACGGTATTGACCCCGATTTCTACAAAAACAGTGACCTGCATATTCACGCTCCCGAGGGTGCAGTCCCGAAAGACGGTCCTTCTGCGGGTGTTACCATGACCACTGCTCTGGTATCGGCACTCTCGGGTATGCCGGTAAGACATGACGTGGCAATGACGGGTGAGATAACGCTTCACGGGAAAGTCCTGCCAATCGGCGGGCTGAAGGAAAAGTCAATGGCGGCATTTAAAGCCGGTGCAAAGACTGTCATAATACCCAAAGAAAATGAACCCGACCTCGATGAGATAGACGAGACAGTAAAGAAAAACGTCCGATTTATCACAGCGGAGAATATCCAGACTGTACTTGACAATGCGCTTGTCTTCCCGAAGAACACCTCAAAAAGCAAGGCTCCCGCAAACCGCCGTACCCGCAAGACAACGCGCACAGGCAAAACTAAAGCAGAACCTGCCGTTCCGACAGCGAACGCAGATCAAGGATAAAATACCGCATGAACACAAACAATGCTGAATTTACCGCCTCATACGGACTTTTTAAACAGATCCCCCGCTCCGACAGACCTGAATTTGCTTTCTCGGGTCACTCCAATGTCGGTAAATCCTCGCTGATAAACAAGCTTCTTAACCGCAAGGCGCTTGCGAGAGTGAGCGCGACCCCAGGCAAGACCTCGACTATCAACTTCTTCTCGGTTGACGGATTTTACATAGTTGACCTTCCCGGGTACGGCTATGCGAAGGTCTCACAGAACGAGAAGAAACGCTGGGCGGAGCTTATCGAGGGGTATCTGCATGACGACCGCGACCTTGCGCTGGTGTTCCAGCTTATAGATTTCCGTCACAAGCCTACCGCCGATGACATTATGATGATAGACTTCCTTATCGACAGCGGCATACCTTTTGTTATCGTTCTGACAAAGGCTGACAAGCTGAAAAAGAAAGAACGCGAGGCAAGACGGGAAGCATTCCGCACCGAAATTCCCTGCGCAGACGATATCACAATGATAGAATTCTCCGCCGAGACCGGTGAGGGCGTTGAGGAGCTTCGCGGGATAATCGACGATGTTACAAGGGAGGAATAATAATGGGAGCAAGAACTGAAAAGGCAGTGGAAAACCACAAAAGCTTTTACAGCTGCTCGGCATCTGTTCTCGGAGCGTTTGCGGACACCGTCGGCATGACCGTACAGGAAGCAAAATCCGCCGCAGCTCCGTTTGCGGGCGGAAGAATGGGCAAGTGCGGCGCGGTGCTCGCCGCTGAATATGTCATCGACCGCAAATTCGGTGACAAGGCTGAGGAAGTAAAGGCTGAATTCGAGAAGAAATTCACGGAGATGAACCGGACAATTATGTGCCGCGAGCTGAAAGGTTCTCTTACAGGCAAGCCGATTCGCTCCTGCCGCGGGTGTGTGACCGACGCTGCTGAACTGCTTGAAAAGATTATAAATGAATAAGAAAAAGCTCTCCTTGACGAATGCAGCGGCGTGTGAAAGTAGTTTTTCAGAATAGTTCTGTCTGCGCATTGCGTGATGCAATGCGCAGACAGTTTTTATTGTTGTAGCTTTTAAAATCAATAGCCGACGAAACCTTGAGAACAATAAACCTGAGAACGATGTCGAGCAGTTCGTGCATTATCTCCGGTGTAAGCTCTGTTATTCTGCTGTAATATAGTTGCTTTACGAGCAAAAAACAGCATTGACATTTTCCCCTCATAGTGGTATAATAACAGTAATTTTTACACGAATAGGGGTAAGAACAAATGAGAAAAACAAAGATCGTCTGTACAATGGGTCCGTCGACTGCCGATGACGAGGTGCTTCGTCAGTTGATGTTAAGCGGTATGAATGTCGCGCGTCAGAACTTCTCCCACGGCGACCACGAGAGTCACAAAAAGGTATTCGATCAGGTAAAGCGCATACGCGAGGAACTCGATCTCCCGATAGCTTCTCTTCTCGATACGAAGGGTCCGGAGGTTCGCGTCAAGCAGTTTGACGGCGGCAAGGCAGAGCTGAAGGACGGCGAGGAGTTTATACTCACGACGCGCGAAGTAACCGGCAGCAACAAGTCTGTTTCGATAACATACAAGAACCTTGCAAAAGATATTGATATCGGCACCCGCATTCTTATTGATGACGGGCTGCTGGAGCTGAAAGTAGTGAACATCGTAAACAGCGATGACGGTGATGATATTGTCTGCAAGATAATCCACGGCGGCTACATATCCAACAACAAGAGCTGCAACTTCCCGGGCATAAAGCTTTCAATGCCGTATCTGAGTGAACGTGACAAAAGCGACCTCAAATTCGGTATAGAGACCGGATTTGACTTCATCGCGGCTTCGTTCGTAAGCAACGACGAGGATATACTTGAGATACGCCGCTTTCTCGAAGAAAACGGCGGTTCTGACATAAAGATAATCGCAAAGATAGAAAATCAGGAGGGCGTTGACAACATCGACGACATACTCCGCGTTTCTGACGGTATTATGGTCGCACGCGGCGATATGGGTGTTGAGATAGCATTTGAGGAGATCCCCCGCATACAAAAGCTACTGATCGAAAAAGGCTACCGCGCCGGGAAGCAGGTCATAACCGCGACACAGATGCTCGATTCTATGATAAAAAATCCCCGCCCGACAAGAGCGGAAACTACCGACGTTGCAAATGCTATCTATGACGGAACAAGCGCGATAATGTTGTCAGGAGAAACTGCTGCCGGTCTTTATCCTGTTGAGGCGGTACGCACTATGACAAAGATCGCGGAGACTGCGGAAAACGATATAAACTACGCGAAACGTTTCCGTGACAGGCATGACGGTGAAAACGACAATGTTACGAACGCGATCTCTCACGCAACGGTCACGACTGCGCTTGATCTAAATGCCAAAGCGATACTTACAGTCACCAAAACCGGAAGCACTGCGAAATTCCTATCGAAATACCGCCCGAACAGACCGATACTCAGCTGCACACCGAGTGAACGCACATGGCGTCAGCTCAACCTGAGCTGGGGCGTAGTTCCGCTTATGTCCTCGGAACAGTCTGACACCGACGCCCTTTTCGCGCACGCTGTTGACTGTGCGGTAAAGAAAGGTTATCTCGATACCGGCGACCTTGTTGTTATCACGGCAGGCGTACCGCTCGGCATTTCCGGCACCACCAATCTGATGAAAGTCCACGTTGTAGGAGATGTTCTCGTAAAGGGCAAAGGCATCACCGAAAGAGAAGTGACTGCGCCGATATGTGTGGCACGCAATGCTGACGAAGCGCGTGACAAGTTCGTAAGCGGTGAGATACTTGTTATGGAAGAAACAAACAACTCCATAATGCAGATACTTCGCTCCGCCGGCGGGATCATTGTCGAAAAGGGCGATGAGAGCTGCCACGCTGCAGTTGTCGGTCTGTCGCTGGATATTCCGGTAATTGTCGGCGCGGAGAATGCAGTAAAGATACTCAAAAGCGGAACTACTGTTCACCTCGATGCAAAGAAAGGTATAGTCACTGCAAACTAAAAAACATTTTACAAAAATGTTAAGGGAATCTCTCAAATTGGGTTTTTAGAGATCCCCTTAATATAAAAGAAAAACTCCGCTGCCTGTAATGAGCAGCGGAGTGCTTTTGTTATTCAGTTTTCAAATACATCTAATACAGGCATAGTTCCGAGCATAAATCCTCTTTCAAGATCCTGCGCTCCTTCGCAGGCTGCTGTAACATTGATCGCGTCTGCGCAGCCTTCGAGAACTTCTTTGATACGCCCCGCCAAAAGGATAGCCTTTTTTATTATTCGTTCTTTATCGCTTCGAGAGCGCTTATCTTTACCGCGCGGTTGGCGGGATAATACCCGGATATAAGTCCTATTATCGTTGAGAACGCAAGAGCAAGCAGCACCAGCCAGAGAGGTATGATAGATACCTGACCTCCTTCTGCTGTTCCGATACCGAGCATATCTGAGAATACCGAGCCCGCAAAGGAATTCATGATTATCGAGATCACGAAGCTTATCAGCGTGCCGATGATACCGCCAAACAAGCCTATAAGCCCCGCCTCCATGAGGAATGTGAGCCTTATGTTGCCGATAAAGCAGCCGAGTACCTTCATAATGCCTATCTCTCTTGTGCGCTCGTAAATCGACATTATCATCGTATTCGTTATACTGATTGCCGCTACGAGAAGACTTATTGCCGCGAGTCCGCCAAGGATAAGCTGGATAACTCCGAGAGAGCCCTGCATCTCCTTGCGTATCTGCGCCATGCTCGTCGCGTTATAGCCAAGCTCCGTTACAAGGTTCTGTACCTCCTCGACGCTGTTTATGTCCTTACAGAGTATCTTGACCTGGGAGTATTCAAGAGCCTTTGCGCGCTTAACGCTGTTTAGTCTGTTGTAGTCTTCAAGTATCTGCTTTGCAAGGTCGATATCTATGAATACAGAGTTCTGTGTTTCCCACATCGCGTCCTGTTTCAGTGTTGCAACGCTCACAAGCTTATGCTCGTAGCCGCGTCCGCCGTACTGATAGGAACCGTCTTCATTCTGCTTTTTGGTATTGTTTATTGCTATCTTGATGTCCGAACCTATTTCATCAATGAACGGTTTTGTGTACGAGCCGTCCGCAAGCTGCTGTTTCTGTGTGTATGCAGCCTGACCGTGCTTTTTGGTATCGGTAAAGCGATACGCAAGCTCACAGCCTATGACCATTGCTGTGGACTTCGTATTCTCGTTCGGAAGAGCGCCTTGATCGACCTCATATCCCATTTTATCGAACAGCGAAAAATCCACGCCGTAGATCTGCGCCCAGCTGAGCTTATAGCGGTCGTTCCTGCCGGAGGCTACCGTGACCTTATCCGACGGCACCTCCATTCTCGGTATCACGCAGTCCACATTATCAAAGCTCTTGAATAATTCGATCGCGGCATCGTCAAGCAGCGGCTTGTCGGTGCTTTTATTATTCGATGAGGAGGACTCCATGTAATATCCGCTGTCTCCGTTGTAAATGGTGACAGATGTAAGGTCGCCCCAAGATGACAGCATATTGTCCATGGCGACATTCATGCCGAGACCGAGAGATATCATGACTATTACCGCGCAGGAGCCTATGACAACGCCTACAACCGTAAGCATTGTCCTTCCCTTTCGTCTCCACAGATTGCGAAGACATATTATGAGCATATCAGATATCTTCATCGTCGTCCTCTAACTCCGCTTTTTTCTTTTTCTTCTTAACAACGACCACTATGATTATTATGACCGCAACGAGCAGCACCGCAGCGCCTACGATCACCCATATCACAGGGAATCCGCTTTCCTCTGCGGGAGGTTCCATTCCCATATCCATGCCCATGTCATCATACATTCCGAAATCCGGGTTTATGCTTGCCGCCTGGAATGTGAACGGAACACGGTTTTCCTTGGCATCTCCGTTGGAATCCTCATAAGTGAACAGGATCGTTCCCGTAACATCACCCTCCATGTTGGGTGTTATTTTTGCGTCATAGTATTCCTCAACACCGCTGTTGATGTTGCCGATATAGTATGTGGGAGTTTCAACACTGAATCCGTCGCCCTCCACTGTTGCGGTAACGTTGTAAACCGCGCTCTTACCCTTGTTTACAAGGCTCATGCTGAGATTGCACATCTCGCCCACACTCACCGTCCAGCCCGGAAGCTCCGGCTCATTGATAACAAGTCTGTCCTCCTGTCTGAGCGGTATGGTTATCGTTTCGGTAACGCCGTCCGCCTTATAGCGTTCATTGTTCACGGCATATTCATACGAGAACGATATTTCAACGGGGTAGCTGTTCGGCGATGCGTCAGACTTCGGAAGAAGATCCATGCATATCGTCTCGACCTGCTTTAATCCGAGGCTGTCGAAGAAGAAGGAGTTAGACGAGTTTGCGGGAGAATATGCGATCTTGCCTTCTTGATCCGCTTTTCCGTTTATTGTTACTTTAAGGTTCTCAACAACTGCCTGTGAGGACATATTCTTGATGACAATGGTGAGGGGGAACTGCTTGCCCGCCGTTACAAAGCTGCCGCCGTATTCATAGCTTTCGATGATGATATTCGGCGCGAACACTTTCTTACCGCTCTCATCGGTTCCATTGCTTTCCTTCGGTACGCACTTCACCGTAATATACGCTGTGGAGCTTATAGCACCGTAGTCTATCTGCACCGGGATAGTCTCTCTTATGGACGCTATACCCTTGCAGCCTACAAGTCTGAACGAGAAAGTCTTTGTCTCACCTGCTTCGATATCAAAATCTCTGTAAGAAAGACCGCTGTCGAGAGCGAATTTTGTACCGTCAAGATTCATCATCGACACACGTGCGTCCTTTATCGGTACCTTGGAGTTATTGCGAAGGTCAAATGTTACTCCGAACACCGCATTCTCAACGACAGACTCCATATCAACGGTATAATCAGTCATTGTGATGTCGTACTTGCCGGCTGTGCTGCTCACTGCGGGCTTACAGTTCACGGTCACCTGCTCGGTAACGCTTTTGGTACCGAATTCGACTACTATCGGTATGTACTCACGAACGTTCGCGATACCGCCCGCGCCTATGAGCTTGAACGTGAAGCGCTGTACAGCGCCTTTCTTTATACTGAAATCCCTATATGCAAGACCGCTCTCGACGGAGAACTTTGTACCGTCGGCACCGAGAGTAATACGGGCTGTCTTTATGTCCTCATTACCGTTGTTCTTAACATCTACCACAAGGTCAAACTTTGTACCCGATTCAACCTCGTTGTTGCTGACAGTGTAATTGGTAATGGTAAGATCATGAGCGCCGTATTCCACAGCACTGGCATCGGGCTGGCACACAAGTATGAGCTGGGTCGTGACTTTGTTTGTGTAGTTATCCTTTTTCTCATCAAGAGTGTATGTAAGGCTGAGTGTAAGGTTTTCACGCACAAGAGTTATTCCCTTCTGAGCTATGAGCGAGAACGATACAATGCCTGTTTCCTTGTCCCTGATATCGACATACTGTTTGGAAAATCCCTTGTCAAGAACGAATTTCGCGGTATCGAGCCCCTCAAGTGAGAGCTCTGCGCGCTTGACATCTATTCCGCTGTTGTTTTTGAGGGTAACATCTATCGTGAACGCATCACCGGGCTTTACGGGAGTTTTGCTTATCTTGTATGAATCTATCGTTACTCCCTTGATATCGAGCTTGTTCTTGATAGATACATCAACGCTGAATGTCTGTGTGCTCAGCACTACTTCATTTGAGTCGTACAACTTTACTGTAGCAGTAAACGTATGAGTTGCCACCTCTGCAGTTTTTCCGGCAGTTACACTAAAACCAAAAGACAGGTGGTCATTATAAAATCTTATCTTGTCTTCACCTGTATAAACGTCCTTAACACCACCGGTCACAACAGCTTCTGCGTAAAAAAAGTTCTTATTCTTTTCCCAATCAAACTCCATAGGAATAATTGCTGTCGTACCTGCCCACATCTCATATTTTTTGGATGATTTCAAGATAAGCTCCGGTATAGCATTTGGGATCTCTTCTGTTTCTGTAACCGTATCATCGTATTCCTCGGCAAACACCTCCGGAACACAAAGTGAAATGATCATAAGTGCTGATAATAAAACTGCCAAAATCCTTTTAAACTTGTTCATTCTGCAGAAACCTCACTTTTTTCTTTTTTATCTGAAATCCCGGTAAGCTCAGGATCATTTTCCGGATCGTAAACCGAGACATTGTCCTCTATGCTTGTAATTTCTCCGTCAATAATGTGTACTATCCTGTCGGAGTATTCCGCTATCTCAAGGTCATGTGTGACTATTATAAGCGTTATACCGTATTGACGGCACATCTTTACCATAAGTCTCATAACCTCGTCTGTGGTCTTCGTGTCAAGGTTTCCGGTAGGCTCATCGGCAAATACCACTTTCGGCTTTGCAACGAATGCCCTCGCTATACCGACACGCTGCTGCTGACCGCCGGACATCTGATTTGGTCTATGCTTCATTCTCTCGCCGAGACCGACAAGCTTCAGCATTTTCTCTGCTTCCTTATCGCGCTTTGCTCTCGATATCCCCTTGAACATCAGCGGCATACCAACATTTTCCAGTGCGTTGAACTGCGGAATAAGATTGTATGACTGGAATATGAACCCGGTGTTCTCCTGCCGGAAACCCGCAAGCTTGCTCTCGGACAGCTTTGCTATGTTTACGCCGTTTATGAAGATATCTCCCCTAGTCGGCTTTTCAAGCCCCGCGAGCATATTCAGGAGCGTTGATTTGCCTGAACCCGAAGTACCGAGGATACAGCATATCTCTCCTTTTTCGATCGTAAGGTCTATCTGTTTCAGCGCATAAACCTTTTCTTTTCCGAGCTTGTACACCTTCCGCAGATTTTTGACCGTTATGAATGCCAAACCGTCACCTTCTCTTTTCAGTTTTTGCTCTCCATATATATAAACATTTTTTCATATAAAATAGTTGCATTAAAATGTCGATAATTGTATTTTTTGTACAAATATACAAAATGTGCGCTGTTTCGACACAGATTTTATAAACAATCAACAAGCACCCTCATAAGGGGCTGCTTGTTGTGAAAATTACTGAATGTCGTTTTCGTCAAAAAGGTCTCCGCACTCAGGGCAGAATTTCGGAGGCTTTGTAGGATCCGGCGGTACCCAGCCGCACTTGTCGCACTTGTATTTGGGAGCCGCGGCAGGCTTAGGCTTTCCGCAGTTCGAGCAGAACTTGGTCGTATTTGTGGAACCGCACTCGCAGGTCCATGAAACGGGTTCAACCTTTGCGGGAGCAGATCCGCCTTTCTTCGCGCCGCAGTTTGAGCAGAAGTTGGTGGTGTTGGAAGCTCCGCAGCTTGAGCATACCCATGTCTCCGGAGGTGCGGGTTTCTTTGTGCCGCAGCCTGAACAGAAGTTATTTGTCATGGGATTTGCCGCATTGCAGGACGGACATGTCCATGTTGCCGTATTAGCGCCGCCGGCAGGTGCTCCGCCGGGAGGTGTGGGCTGCTGCTGACCTGTCGGATAAGAGCCCATAAGGTTAGCGCCCATGTTCATCATAGCACCCATACCCATAACGCCCATCATACCGCCGCCGCTGCCTTCGTTGGAGCCCATAGCTTCGATACCGGCAGCGATGCTCTTGTTCATCATAGCACGCTGAACACTCGGATCGAGCTGTGTATCCGCTTCGAGACGAGCTCCGAGACGCTTCTTGGAATCTTCGGACAGAGTAACGGGACCCTCAAAGCCTACGCTCTTGATAACAAGACCGCGTTCCTGCCAGTTTACAGCGCTCCTTGCGGTAGCCTGTGCAAGAGGAACAAGCTTGGTCTGGATCTTTGAGTACATTACTCCCTGGTCGGAAAGCTCAGCGAGACCGCCGAGAAGAGCCTGTATGAATTCGCTCTTGTACTGACCGTTGGAGAATATGGCGGAAGCGGAAAGGTCGCCCGCGTCAACGCCCTTGGGAGCTACTTCTGTGTAAAACCTTACAGCAGCTTCCGCATCGGGTATCTGTATCGAGAAACGGCCGAAAGCACGGAGCTCAATAGATGTATTGTAATAAGGGTCGAAATACGGCATGGGTTCGCTTGTTCCGAAAGGAATACCGGGTATTTCCTGAAGGTTTATGTATATTACCTTCTGCTCGGCAGCAGGTGTGCCGCCAAAAGTAAATCTGCTGAGCACGTCCTTAAGAGAATCCTTGATATTTCCGGCGAAAATGGAGGGAGCAGAGGAGTTATCGAGAATATAGCGTCCGGGATCGGTAACTATATTCGTGATCTTGCCGTTGTCGATAGTGAGCATACAAGTCCCCTGCTCAACCATGATCGCCGAGCCGTTGCTGATATAGTTGTTCGTACCCTTGGTGTTGCTCGTTCTCGCGGAATCGGCGTTCATCTTTGTGCCGACCTTGATAAGAGTTTTGTTGTCAATAGACCCGCAGTGTATCGTTTCCTTCCAGGTATCACCCAGAGTTCCGCTTACCGCGCCTATTGCAGCTTTGATAAGTCCCATTGGTTATCAGTTCCTTTCATTGTGTATTTATCAGATAAATCTGTAAGCGCTGACAAGCCAGCTCTTATAGACCTCTTCCGTTACTCCCGTACCGCAGTACGGACATTTCATCATCTTCCCGCCAACCGAATACACGGGTGCTCCGCAGTTCGGACAGTTATGGGAATATGTGAGAGAAGTCGCCCCCTCGGCAAATTCTCTGCCGTAGCTCAGTGTAACGCTTGCGGCAAACTGCGTCGGATTTTCGGGGACTTTATCCTTGCCCTCGAAATAATGTATGCACTGGAACGAGATCTCAAACTTCGCAGTCGCGGTATCGGAATTACTCTTGTAATCGGCGATATCCGTCCTGTGGAGCTTAATCTCATCAAAGTGCTCGATGTATTTTCTGTCGTGGTTGTCACATATCTTGTCATAAACCTGACTTTTCAGACTGTCGGTGGCGTTCTCAATACCCGATGTCGATTCCTTTTCAATAGCGGTAAGAATAGAAACCAATGCAGTATTCGCCATTTCCTGGAAACGCTCATAAGTCATTTCCGGAAAATCCCGCATAAGTTTCGGCTTATACATTGCCGCAACATTTGATATAGATCGGGGCGTCATTACCTCGTCTTTAAGTCCCTTGCCGATATAGTCGGCAGTCTGTCCGAGGCTCATTCCGAGGTAACGTTTCGTCGCCGAGTTAAGTTTATGCTTTATGAACATGACACCGCAGAAAATTGAAATTACGATTATTGCAATTACAATAAGTGTTGTTATAATAGCAGTCATTATTATTGAGCGTTATTTCCTGTATTCGGCACTCTTATTCCGTCGTCCTGGGTATCGTTGCGTACTGTCGAGAAGTCACTCAGCACCCAGCTGTAAAGACCTGTGGTAACAGTGGAACCGCAGTATTCGCATACGCCTGTGCTTGAGATGTTGAGCGGAGCGCCGCAGTTCGGGCAGTTGTGTCCGGTCATGTTGTTCTCGCCCGCGCTTGTGGTCTTTACGCCTACGGAACGCATGAACTTCATCTTATAGCGGAAATCCCAGCGTGTGTTCTTGTCGCCGCGGACTATATTGCCTGTCTTGTCATCTGTCTGGTAGTCGATGTAGCGTGCGTTGAGATAAGCTGTAAGGTACTCGTATTCATTATCACGTACATAGCTTGTAAGATATGCGGTGTTTATTGCTATGCTCTCGTAATGGTATGTCACGCCCTGATCTATCTTCGACTGGATCTGCTTATTCGTTGTATTGTACAGATTAGTGTGCATAACCGGTCTTACGGGAGTAAGGTCGCGCTTGCACCATGCTGTCTGGATATCGACATAAACTTCCTTCACGAAAGATGTGAAATCATCCGCTGTGAAGTTCGGATCGTCCTGCTTGATTATCTGCTCTATCTGTGAGGTCCTGTCGGGGACGTTAACATTCAAGCCCTGACCGCCGTTAGCGGGACGTACTCCGCCGCCCACATTTCCGCCGTTATTGCCGCCGTTCGAGCCTTTGTTCTTGTTGGATAAAACAATGAACAAAATTATTATGATAACGACTATAACGCCGATGCCAATTCCGCCGCCGCCGCCGCTTCCTCCGTCACTGTCGGAATAGTAATATGTAGAACCGCTGCTGCTGTCATCGTCCCAGTCATTGCTGCTCCAGTCTGAGCCTCCGAAATCGCTGTAATCATAGTCATTTGCGTCAAATGCCGAGGCGGACAGACTGAAAAGCATCAGAGCCGTCATTATCAGCGCGAGTACTATTGAAAGTATCTTCTTCATTCAGATATCCTCCGGATAAAAGCATAAAAATGTACAAATATATAATAACATCATTTCATAAAAAAGTCAAGATTTTTTACAGTTTACAAAAATTTATTTTCATCATGCTCCACTATTATATAAAATGTCTCTATCAATGTAACGGTTTTCACATCTTGTCGGGTTCTTTATATTGGTAACTATTGACAAATCGTGTGCTATGTATTATAATAAATTCAGTAAATACAACATGAAAGGAATGATTTCTATGTCTTATATTTTAGGTGTTGATATCGGTACCTCGGGTACCAAGACCGTGCTTTTCGACGAGAACGGCACGGCAATAGCGTCCGCGACCTACGAATACCCGCTCTATACCCCTCAGAACGGCTATGCAGAGCAGGATCCCGGCGACTGGTGGAATGCTTCCGTACAGGGTATCAAGAGTGTCATCACCGAAAGCGGCGTTCCCTCCTCGGAGATAAAAGGTATCGGGCTTTCGGGCCAGATGCACGGTCTCGTCATGCTCGATGCGGAATGCAAAGTGATACGCAACAGCATAATCTGGTGCGATCAGCGCACCTCCGCGGAAGCAGCCGAAATAACCGAGAAGGTCGGACATGAGAGGCTCGTTGAGATCACAGCGAACCCTGCAATTACAGGCTTTACGGCAGCTAAGATACTCTGGGTGAAGAACAATGAGCCGCACAATTATGAGCGCTGCCGCCATATCCTGCTGCCGAAGGACTACATCAGATTCATGCTAACAGGCGAGTTCGCCACCGAGGTTTCCGACGCGTCGGGAATGCAGCTTCTCGATATACCGAAGCGTCAGTGGTCGGACGAAGTGCTTGAAAAGCTCGGTATCGACAAGTCACTGCTGGCAAAGGTATATGAAAGCCCCGATATCACAGGAAAAGTGACCAAGAGCGTCGCGGAGCTTACAGGACTTGCCGAAGGTACTCCCGTAGTCGGAGGAGCAGGTGACAACGCTGCCGCTGCAGTAGGCACCGGAGTAGTCGAGGACGGCACCGCGTTCACCACTATCGGTTCAAGCGGCGTAGTATTCGCGCATACCTCTGATATCTCCATAGACAAGAAAGGCAGAGTGCATACCTTCTGCTGTGCTGTACCGGGATGCTGGCACGTTATGGGTGTAACTCAAAGCGCGGGACTTTCTCTCAAGTGGTTCAGGGACAACCTCTGCTGGAGCGAAATGGAGACTGCCATAAACATGGGTGTTGACCCCTATTTCCTCACGGACAAGGCGGCAATGGAAGTGCCTATCGGCGCCAACAGACTGCTGTATATGCCGTATCTGAACGGCGAGCGCACTCCTCACCTTGACCCGAACGCAAGAGGCGCGTTCATAGGTCTTTCTACCATGCACAAAAAGAAAGACATGATCCGCGCCGTTATGGAGGGCGTATCATATTCCCTGCGTGACTGCGTTGAGGTCATGCGCGAAATGAATATAAACGTCAGCAACATGATGGCTTGCGGCGGCGGCGGCACTTCCCCGCTCTGGCGTCAGATGCTTGCCGATCTGTACGGCTGTCCTGTCAAGACCTCACAGAACAAAGAAGGTCCGGCTCTCGGCGTCGCTCTGCTCGCTGCTGTCGGCACAGGCATATATTCGTCCGTACCGGAAGCCTGCCGCGCAGTCATAAAAGAAGACAAGATACAGAACCCCAACCCGGAAAACAGCGAAAAATATGAAAAGGTCTATGCGCTGTATAAGAAACTCTACCCTGCTATGAAGCAGACTTTTGACGAACTTGCTCAGCTTTAAGCCTATGATACATCGGAAATGCTGACATAAAACAGACCCCGTATCCTTCTGAGATACGGGGTCTTGGTATTACGGGAAGAAACTTCCCACAACTATTCCTATTATCATAATCACCGCGACTGCAAGCGCGATCACGCGGTAGATAGTTTTCAAGCTTTCTCTGTCCTTGTTTTTCATAGCATATTAACCGTTGCTCGGGACGAAATAGTAGATCTTTTCGTCCGAATATGAGTAGTCAAGCTCCTCACGGGCTATCTCCTCAACATATCCCATTTTGTATTCATCGCTCGTATATCGTTCGAGGAGTTCGTTCTGAGTGCGTATTTCATACAGTTTATCCGAAAGTTCCCTGTACTCCGCAGTTTTCTGAGAGATCTCCACCTGCATCGCTACAAAGTTCACAACAGCATATGCCAAAGCTACAAAAGCCGCCACAACAAATATGAAGGGTATCTTAATTGATTTTCCTGACTTTTGCTTTAATGGCATTTCTGCTTTCACCGCCTTTCGGATATACCTTACCTATTTTATGGTCGGTATTATTATACATCATCTTACGGCGGTTTTGCAAGCGTATTTTACGCTTTTCGGCAAATATTGATATATATTTTTGTATTATTGCATAAAAATATGTCGCTTTATGACAAACAAAATTTACCGGAATAGTGAGAATACCGAACAATTTTCCGGCGAACCAATGAAACAGTTTCCCGAACAGCCTTGCAAGCGGCGGAACGATTAGTCCCACCGTTACCATGTTTAGAGTAAATCCAAAGGCAGCGGCAAACACATAATACAGCCGGAAGAAACCCATACCGTTATCAACTGAATACGCAAACAGCACCACTCCCGCCGTCATCGCGAACAGAAAATCAGAGACCGCGGCAGCTATTCTCATTTTCGGCAGCATAAGTCTGAAGAAACGGAGTATGTTGTACAGTACCGCCAGAGCAAAGCCCACAGCGGCATACAGACCGATCATATTCAGCGCATCGCGGAACGTTTCAAACATTTCACATCACCGCCTTATCTGAACAGCCGTGATATGAAATTATCCGGTAAATGCCTGCCCTCTGTGGTATAGGAAATTGAATCTATACGCCCCTCGGCTTTCAGTGTACCGCTTCCCGGGTCAAATTCCCCGGCACATAGCCTGCTTCCCTTCACTGTAAGGTCGCCGGATTCGGTAAAAAGCGATATCACTGTATCGGTCACACTCACTACCGAGCGCACCCCGGTGATTATTATCCGCTTACGGTCATCTATGGTCACACTGCTGTTCATACTTTCTCCTTGAATGTACAAGTCTTTGTATAACCATAGTATGTCCGAAACCGAGGATTTAGAACCTTTGTGTCACACTACCTCATAAAGATCGGAAGCGCCGTCCTTGCCTACAACCTCGGCGACCTTTATAACACGCACTTTCAGCGGGCTCTTGCCGATGTTTATCTCAATAACGTCGCCGGTCTTTACGTCATAGGACGCACGCGCCGGCTTGCCGTTTACGCTCACCTTTTCCGCGTCGCAGGCTTCATTTGCGACAGTGCGGCGTTTTATAAGCCTTGAAACCTTTAAATACTTGTCTAATCTCATACCGATATCCTCTAAAAACAAAAGCGGACTCAGCGGCGTGCCGAATCCACTTTATTATCTGTAAACCGCCGATTACTTGGCAACAGCATCTTTTAAAGCTCTGCCAGCCTTGAATGCGGGAACTTTCGTTGCCGGGATCTTTATCTTTTTCTTTGTCTGAGGGTTGATACCTTCACGAGCCTTGCGCTCACGTGTCTCGAATGTGCCGAAGCCTACGAGCTGGATCTTATCGCCCTTTGCGAGTGTGTCGGAAATAACAGTAACTACAGCGTTGAGAGCCTTTTCGGAATCCTTCTTGCTGAGCTCGGTCTTTTCTGCTATTGCCGAGATTAATTCTGCCTTAGTCATTTTAAACCTCCATAAAAAATGATTTGGTAATAGTTTTGCATTTTCCGTTAATATGTGCCGTATTTCAGGATAAATGCGCGTCGGTCTTGGTCTGCTCCCAAAGCCTTTCAAGCTCAGCCGGATCAGCCTCGGTAAAGGTCTTTCCCTGCTTTTCGAGAAGCGCCTCAACTCCACTAAAACGTATTATAAACTTATTTACCGCAAATGTCAATGATTTT
>JAGBLA010000085.1 GCA_017635675.1 Ruminiclostridium sp. | reverse complement strand
TTGTCGTCCGAATACCGGATACGGCAGCCGTTTTCAAACATCAGTTTTCCGACATTGCTGCCGATATCGATATCAAATACAAGCTCCTTATACTCCGAGTTTTCCTTGTCCGTGGCTTGAAAAGCGTATTGGTCGTAATAATATCCAAGCTCCTGCGCGCCCTTATCGGTGCTTACACTGAACCGTGCAGGTACACCGGTTCCGAAAAAGCCGCCAAGCGCGGTTATACGGTTCCCGTTTATATCATCGGGAATATCTATCGCAAGACCGCTTTCCGTGCCGTTCCAGTAGTAGTTTTCAACGAAGGCTTCCTTGTCTAAGTCATTGACATAATAATGCAGGCTGCTCTTACTGTCCGTTGCATCGCGCTGATACAGCGTACAGCCTGATATGCTGAATACCATAATACCCGCTGTCAATATTGCGGCAATTCGTCTTTTATTCATAATTTGACCTTCTCCTTTATGCCGAAAAACGCACCCTTGAGGGGTGCGTCCGGTTTAGTTTTCATACGAATACGGTGCTATAACAGCTATATTTGCGGGATCGACCACTATCGCCTGCGTGCCGTAATCATCGACCGACTGTACCTCGCCGATAAGCTGTATATGATAGCTCTGGGGGGGAAATTCCTCGCCCTCGGGGAGCTGATATGTAACGCTTGTGTATGTGAACTTGTCCTCGGCGCTCGGGATACCGATCTCGCCGTCCATATACAGAATGGTCACGCCGTCTATCTTGACCGTTTTTCCGGTGTATTCGCAGTTTGTGTAAAGCTCGAACTGGTCGCTGAGGTCCTTGAGTGCGTCCATATCCTCCCAATCGACGGTTATGTCGATATTGCCGCTGTAGTTAAGCTCAGAAGCCCACGGTGTGCCGTCGGATTTAACGACCTTTGAGTTTTCGGGGAGAACTACCAGATGTCTGCCGCCCCACTCGCCGTAGGGAACGATAACGCCCGTGAGTTCGAGGTTAACGTCGTCCGGAGGTGCGGCAAGGTCATCGACATAGACCCACTCAATGCCGAAGCTTGCACCTTCGCCCGACTCGCACATGATGCTGCAGGCCGTGCCCCGGTTTGAGTTCCGTCCTGTTATCTTCACGACTTTGCCGTCATACGTGGCGTTAATCATTTCGTGGGCAAATTTTTCCATTTCAGCGCCGTCGGTCATTCCGAAGGTGTAGTCGATATTGCTGTAATCTACGGTTTTCGGATCGACTATGACAGGAGCCGATGTCTCGGCAAAGCTCAGGAGGTTTTCCCAGCTGCTGTCATCGCCCGACTCAGTTCTGTCGTTCCCTGCCGTGGTGCTTTCGCCGTTTCCGGCAGTGGTGATGGTGCTTTCGCCGTTTGATCCCCCGCAGGACGATACTCCGCAGACTGCAACAGCAGCAAGCAGTCCGGCTGCTATAAGCTTTAATGTTCTTTTCATATTGTTCCTCCAAAAATTTATTCATTCCGCATCTGAATGCTGGCATTACCGGTCATTACAATTATAGCATACTCTACCGCCGTTGTCATCATCACAAGTGATGATGTGAGGCCACAAATAATTCTCCGGTTCGCAAGGGAAATATGTGCAATATAGCCAACCGAATCACCAGTTCCCGTTTTTGAGTATCTCGTGTATCGCTCTTTTGAAATCGAAAAATCCCTGCGGATAGGCATTTGAGCCGTATGCGCGCATTTTTTCCCCATTTATCACGGCTCTG
>JAGBLA010000084.1 GCA_017635675.1 Ruminiclostridium sp. | reverse complement strand
GCGTTGTTATCTTACTAATCCACCATACTCGAAAGGAGCATGACAGTGACCCGTTCAACATGATCTCCGGCACGACAGGACTGAACGGCTGCGCAGACGGGAGTTTTGTTCTCACTCGTGAGAAGCGCAGTGAGAATGCCGGAATACTTCACTGCACCGGACGCGACATCGAGAGCGCGGAGATTGCCGTTCGGTTCGACGGTCACCGCTGGTCAGTCACGGACGAGGTCGAGTCTCACAAGCCCGATACTTTTTCCTTCGCAGTTCACGACTTGATGCTCGAGCAAAAATCATTCAGAGGTTCAGCGTCCGACCTCTGCAAATTGCTGTTTCAAAAGTTCGGCGGACAGTACTATCCGAATCGACTGACCCGTGATCTGATACAGCATACCGAAGAAATGAAAACGCTCGGCGTTATGTTTCACTCGCGTCGCAGTCACGGCTACCGAATCATCGAGCTTGATTACGATAGGTCGGGTGACAGTAAAAACGGTGGTCTGCTCCTCATCGAAGTTCTTGATCCTACCGGCACCCATGATTCCACAAACCCTTTCACAATGCTGATCGAAGCGGGTGACGGTAAAATCTCGGGAGACGGTAACTCCCTTGCAGGGTGACGGTAAATCGAAATCGGGTGACGGCAAATTGGGGCGGTTTCCGCCAATTTGCAGGGCAGGTAGAGTAGCAATACCACCGAGGGTAGTTCCTCGCAAATTTGAGCCGTTTCTGAGCCCGTGTGAGCCGATGACGCTCGGAGCATACACTCAATCCCATAGCAGGACTGAGTTCCGGCTATGCAGGACTTCGGCATTATGCACAGGGCGTTCAAAAAACAGGCAAATTCGGGGGTATGATTTTTATGCAGGAAAAAGGGCAGTCGCCTTTTCGGCGCTCTGCCCGTCCACTTCGGCGGGCAAAGCCCACCGTTGAGCCAGTTGTAAAATTTGAAAAAAGGAGCCAAAGTATGAAAAATAAAAAAAGTTGGGGGTCAACCCCCGAAATTCCGAAAGGAAATGGCTTAACAAAGCCAAATTCCGAGGGGTCAGAGCGGCGAAAATTCGCTCTTTACATTGACGAGGACACGCTTGCCGAGGTCGGAAACAAATTTGCCGAAAACGGCTTCGGTTCGCGCTCGGAGTTCATTGTGGAAGCGACAAAATTCTATCTCGGATACCTCTCAGCCAAGAGCAGCGTGAAATATCTGCTGCCTGTGATGAACAGCATTATTCGTGATCAGATGCAGGTTTCCGAGCAGCGAACCAACCGAAATCTTTTCAAGATTGCGGTGGAACTGGGCAAGCTGTCACATATACTCGCGGCTATAAGTGATGTCGATGACGACACCGTTCGTGAACTTCACGCCATGATCGTGGATGAGGTTCGCAGGATAAACGGCATCATAAATTTTGAAAGTGCGGAAAGATTCCAGCATGATGATTTTTGAAAGGAAGGACAATTTATGGCATTTAGACAACCGCTGCGCCCAGATTTTATTGGGTTTGGTAATGGAATTCCGGCGTGGGTTGTGATATGATGTTGGGTAAAAAACGAAGGGGGAATTGAATGGTAGTAACCAAAATTCAGGCAAAGGTCGAGACCCGCAAGGTCACGCGGGTAGCGGCTTACATAAGGGTATCGAGTGACAGCGACGATCAGCTTCACTCGTTCTCGGCGCAGTACAGATACTATCGGGAGCTGTTTGAACACAGCACTGATGAGGTGCTGTCAGAGATATATGCGGACGAGGGAATCACAGGAACCTGCACCGAGAAACGGGCTGAGTTCAACCGTATGATGAATGATGCTCGGCGGCACAGGTTCGACCGTATCATCGTGAAATCGCTGACTCGGTTTGCCCGGAACACAAAGGATTGTCTCGAAGCTACCCGTGAGCTCAAACAGCTTGGAATCTCGGTTTACTTTGAGGAAAACGGGATCGACACCGACCATGTGTCGGGCGAGATGCTCATAACCTTGCTCGGCATGGCGGCACAGAACGAGTCGGTTTCGATCTCGAATAATCTCCGCTGGGGCATTCGGAAGCGCATGGAGGACGGCACTTACATCAACAGCTCGGCGGCGTTCGGGTACAATTACATCGACGGAAAGCTGGTCGTGAACGAG